>JAFGWF010000242.1 GCA_016937295.1 Bacteroidales bacterium | reverse complement strand
GGGTTGGCTGGATTGACGGCTACGGACACAATATCGTCAATGGTATCTAAAAAATCGGTGTTTGCGGCTGTCCATGAAGTCCATTTTTCATCTTCAAAACGATAGAATCCTTTGCGCAGATAGCTGTTTGTTCCCGTACTTTGGTAGCCTCCGGTTGCAACCCATAAATTGCTGTTTTCCACCGATAAATCCCAAGAAAATTCCGAAAAAGGCCCTGAGGGAATAATAAACTGAAAAAACCATGTTCGGGGATTAAACACAAGCCCGTTAATGCGATCCGCTATCCAGATATTGTTGTCATTGTCAACAAGTAAATTATTGGGTTGAGGCATGATTACACCTTGTCCCGACTGATTGAAATCAAACACAACGATAGAATCGAATAAATTATTGAAATAGACAGAGAAGCCGAAATAGGAACTGATAAGCAAGCTGTCGCCAAAACTATGAACGCTGGTAAATGGACCGTGGAGATGAGGAAAAAGGTATTCCCATTGGTTGTTTTTGCGGATGAATAAGGTATCAGTGGCGTAGGTTTTTCCTTTAAAAGCAACTATCAATTCATTATGATGAACAGCCATACAATGAAATTCGGAAGAGCTGTTCGGAATATTGGTTATGGCGTTCCATGAAGTGAAGTCGGCGAGGTTTGCCCCGTTCAGAGGGGCGCATTTTATTCCGGTGGCCGTTGCTGCGAAAATAGAGTCGGCATGAACAACGGTTTGATTTACAGACAGTGAAGATCCGTTTTCTCCAATTAAATAAGTGTCTTCAATTTCGGAGCGTTTTAAGTTTAAAACAACGATGCCAAAATCGGTTGACAAATATGCTTTGCTATCAAAAATCAAAATATGGTTAATATTTTTACTGCCTACAATTTGCTTTCGTTTGATGTCGGCAAGGTTCGAAATCAGGTCGTTTTTCAATAAATCTAAATTACCGTTTACATAACCTATCACTAAGATTTTGGTGGTTGGATCGAAAGCAATAGCGCTTACTCCAAGATCCGAAAGTTTGTTGATACGGTTGAGTTTGGTTATGTTTTGGTCGGTTCGGCTATAATAAAACAGGCTGAATGGAGTGGCGCAATAGATTCTATCGATTCCATCTTCGGCTAAGGCAATAACGTTATTGTAAGGCAGATGTTCGCGCCATTGTCCAACGGAAATCTGAGCTTGTAGAGGCGAATAGACAAAAGGGATAAGCAGAAAAACAATAGTTAATAAATGGGTTACCGAAAAGAAACCATTTGACTTTGACTTTGAAAGCATATTTCGTATAAGATTTTGTTGTAAAATTAAAAAAAAGACATTAGAAAAACACAGTGCCAAAAATAGCTAATTGTTAAAAAACAGCAATCAATAAACTTGATTTTTTCTGTTTTATTGTTACATAAATGGTTTTTATAAAAATGTAGAGACCTAAACAAAAAAAGCCGGACTTAGCCGGCTTTACATCTTTTGGTAGTATTTTGATTAAGCTTCAGGAACAATGTTAACGTAAGACCTGTCGTCTTTTTTCTTAACAAATTCCACTTTACCATCGACCAATGCAAACAGAGTGTGATCTTTCCCTAACCCTACATTGAGTCCGGGATGATGAACAGTGCCACGTTGACGTACCAGAATATTTCCGGCAATCACGTTTTCACCTCCAAATTTTTTCACTCCAAGTCGTTTACTTTCCGATTCGCGACCGTTCTTGGAACTACCAACACCTTTCTTATGAGCCATAACTTTAAGTTTTTAGGTTAAAAATTAATTTGCTTGGATGTTTTCAATTTGAATCTTGGTCATATACTGGCGATGACCATTTTTCTTCCGGTAACCTTTACGGCGCTTCTTTTTGAAAACGATTACTTTATCACCTTTGAGGTGGTTCAGGATTTTTGCGGAAACTTTGGCACCCTCAACAACAGGTGTTCCGACGTTAATCTTGCTGCCGTCCTCAATCAAGAGAACTTTCTCAAACTCAACGTTACTGCCTTCTTCGCCCTCCAATCGGTGAACAAAGATGCTCTGATCTTTCTCCACTTTGAATTGTTGACCGGCGATTTCTACAATTGCGTACATTCTATATTAAAATTTGATTTTAAAATGGAGCGCAAAAGTATAAAATATTCATACATAAACAAGAAGAAATTTAAATTTTATTCTTTAATGAATTCTCTTTGAATTAAAAGGTAAAAACTAATTGAAAATCAATAATTTCAGCCTTATTAGAAACTTCTTGAAAGATTGAATGGTTTTTTCGAAAAAATATAAAAAGCCCGAAATTCATTGAAAATCGGGCTTGGATATTATTTTCTTGGATTTACTGCTTCAAAAAGCCATTGATTTTGTCAACGCTGTCTTTAGCATCGCCATAGAGCATATCGGCGTTTTCTTTGTAGAAAAGTGGATTTTCAACTCCGGCATAACCTGCAGCCATCGAGCGTTTCATCACGATAACTTTCTTAGCTTTCCAAACTTCGATAACCGGCATTCCATAGATGGGGCTTGCCTCGTCGTCTTGTGCTCCGGGATTCACAATGTCGTTGGCGCCTATCACCATAATCACGTCAGTATTAGGCATATCCGGATTGATTTCGTCCATCTCAAGTACGATGTCGTAAGGCACATTCGCCTCAGCAAGCAGCACGTTCATGTGTCCGGGTAAACGTCCGGCAACGGGGTGAATTCCGAAACGAACGGTTTTGCCTTTTTTGCGAAGCATATCCACTAAATCGTAAATCGGATACTGAGCTTTAGCCACTGCCATTCCATAACCAGG
>JAFGWF010000037.1 GCA_016937295.1 Bacteroidales bacterium | reverse complement strand
GCCAATTCCGAGCGTTCTCCTTTTTCAAGGCGAATATGCGCATAAATCGGATGCTTTTTGATTTTGTCAATCAAGTATGAAAGTCCGTTAGATTGACTGTCAAGATACGGAGTGTCAATCTGATAGATATCGCCGGTGAAGATGATTTTCGTATTTTCTCCGGCACGGGTAATGATGGTTTTTACCTCGTGTGGGGTAAGGTTTTGAGCTTCATCCACAATGAAAATAATATTGGAAAGACTTCTGCCGCGAATATAAGCTAAAGGGCTAATGAGTAGTTTTTCCGTTTCGACCATCGCATCAAATTTTTTAAACTCCTTATCGTTTTCATGGAACTGATTTTTAATGAATTTCAAATTGTCGAAGAGAGGTTCCATATAGGGATTAAGTTTCGATTTGATGTCACCGGGCAAATAACCAATATCTTTATTGCTAAGCGGCACAACCGGACGACTCAAATAAATTTGTTTAAAGTTTCGTCGTTGTTCTAACGCGGCAGCAAGAGCCAGCAAGGTTTTTCCGGTGCCGGCAACACCTTGAAGAGTCACCAATTTCACATCGTCGTTCAGAAGTGCATGAATGGCAAAAACTTGCTCGGCATTTCGCGGCCTAACTCGTTGCACATTTATCTTTTCAACCCGTTCAATCAGTTTTGTTATAGAATTATAATAAGCCAAAGCGGAACTTTTGCCATTCTTCAGAATAAAATATTGATTAGGAATAACGTCTTTTAATCCAACTTCTGCGGGTTCAATCCAACCTTGCTCATAAATCTTTACAATTATTTCGGAGGGTAGATTTTCAATCAGCATTTTGCCGGAGTACAAATCCTCCACATTCTGAATCTTACCCGTTTGAAAATCTTCGGCAGGCAAGTTAAGGGCTTTAGCCTTAAGTCGCAAATTGACGTCCTTAGTTACCATAATCACCGAACGGTCGGGATAGGAGGCTTTCATCGTAAGAGCAGCGTTCAAGATTTTGTGATCCGGTTTGTTTTCGCCATAAACTTTCACGGCATCTAAACCTCCCACATCGCTGTGCATTACCACCTTCATCATACCTTTTCCTTTACCTTCCAACTGCACCCAATCCTGTAGCGACCCGTTTTCGGAAAGTTTGTCCACTATGCGAATGAACTCACGCGCCTCAAAATTTTTGGTCTCATTACCTTTCTTGAAATTGTCCAATTCTTCTAAAACAGTGATTGGAATTGCCACATCATTATCCTCAAAACTATTGATTGCGTTGTGATTATAAAGTATCACCGAAGTGTCGAGAACAAAAATCTTCTTTTCTTTCTTCCTTTTGGCCATAAAATTTGGTTTGATTAACGCGTTAAATGTAGAAAAACCACCTTCAGAATCTATCAGGTATTTTCGGAAACATTCAACAATTGAAGGTTGATAAATCGTTTTTTGAAAATGGATATAAAATTCTATAAAAGCTTGATTTCAAATTCAACTAATAAAATTGAGATTTTTTTTACGAATGTTAAGACCTTAAAGATTTCGGAAACATAAACAAAAAGGAAACTATATGTTAAGGCTTTTAACACCAATTGGACACACTATAGACAATAAAATTGGTCATAAAAAAAAAGCCACGATTGACGTGGCTTTTAAAATTAAGTGACTCCGGAGAGACTCGAACCCCCAACCTTCTGATCCGTAGTCAGATGCACTATCCATTATGCTACGGAGCCTTAATTTGAGGGCGCAAAGGTAATATAAATTTCATCTCAATGGATAAATATTTTTTGTAAAAAAAAGGAGACCTTATGAGTCTCCTTGTTATACTAATTGCTTTTCAATTTTAATCTAACTCATGGATAACCAATCCACTGCGTAGTTTTGGTTCAAACCAAGTAGTTTTTGGAGGCATAATATTGCCGGTGTCAGCAATATTGATGAGCTGCTCCATTGAAACCGGATAGAGAGCAAAAGCGGCTTTCATGCTTCTATTATCCACGCGCTTTTTCAGTTCACCTAATCCTCGGATTCCTCCAACAAATTCGACTCTTGTGGTAGTGCGCAAATCTTTAACATCTAAAAGTTGGTCGAGAACCAGGTTGCTTAGAATGGTTACGTCCAAAACGCCAATAGGGTCATTATCGTCAAAAGCACCTTCTTTTGCATTTAGAGCATACCAGTTTCCCCCAAGATACATGCTAAATTCGTGAAGTTTAGATGGTTTGTAGATGTCAGCACCTTTATTTTCTACCGCAAAATTTTTCTTTAATGCTTCCATAAACTGTTCATCCGACATATCATTCAGGTCTTTCACCACTCGGTTATAATCAATAATTTTCAATTGATTATCAGGAAAATGCACGGCCATAAAGAAATTATACTCTTCGTTTCCGGTGTGATTTGGATTTTGAGAAGCTTTCTCGGCGCCAATTCGTCCGGCTGCGGCAGTGCGGTGGTGTCCGTCAGCTACATAAGTGAAAGGTACTTTAGCAGAAAACAATTCTTCTAATTGGCGGTTATCCTCATCGGTTTTGACAATCCAAAAATGATGTCCAAAACCATCTTCAGCCACAAAATCATACTCAGGCTCTTCATTTTTTACAATTCTATCCACAATGGCATCAATCTCAGGAACAGCCTTATAGCTGAAAAATACCGGTTCGATATTCGCGTTGGTATATCGTGTTAAAACCATGCGGTCTTCCTCTTTATCCGGTCTTGTCAATTCATGTTTTTTAATAATTCCATTGACGTAATCCTCGCAGGCTGCTGCACCTACAATACCATATTGTGTGCGTCCTTCCATGGTTTGAGCATAAATATAGTAATGCGGTTTATCATCTGTTTTCAGCCATCCATTCTGTTTAAAATCGTTCAAATTTTCCACTGCCTTGTTATAGACAATTTCAGAATGAATATCAATATTCGGATCGCAGTCAATTTCGGCACGGGTAATATGTAATAATGACCTTGGCTTTCCGGCAGCCATTTCTGCCGCTTCTTCCGAGTTCATAACATCATAAGGCAAACATGCCAATTCTTCAATGATTTCCTTAGGAGGTCTTAACCCCTTAAATGGTTTTATAATCGCCATATCTTATTAAAATTAAATTAGTTAACTCTACAACTATCTATGCCTCTTTCAAGAAAATCGACAATTTGTTCTGCGGCGGCAACACCTGCATTAATGTTAGCTTCAGCGGTTTGAGCCCCCATTTTCTTTGGCGTAAAATATACTCTGTTGCCATAAGCTTCTTTAAAATCAGAAGCCATATCCGGTTCGATATCACTGACATATTTGAAATCTTTGCGGTCTTGCATCAACTGCATAAGTTCGGCCTCATGAATCACCTCCTTACGAGCAGTATTTACGAGCATCGCACCTTTTGGCATTAAAGACAACAAAGATGTTCCAATGCTTTTCTTGGTTTTGTCGTTTGCCGGAATATGCAACGAAATATATTGACATTTGGAATATAATTCTTCTGCGGAGCTAAGCGCTGTAACACCATCTTTTTCAATGTTTTCAGGAACAACAAAAGGGTCGAAAGCATAGATTTCCATACCAAAACCTTTGGCAATGGCAGCAACTAAACGACCAACATTTCCATAAGCGTGAATGCCTAAAGTTTTACCTTTGAGCTCAGTACCGGTTTTTCCATCAAAAAGGCCACGAGCCGAATATACCATCATACCTAAGGCAAGCTCGGCAACCGCATTTGAATTCTGTCCGGGAGTATTCATTGCCACGATTCCGGCTTTAGTACAAGCGTCTAAGTCGATATTATTGTAACCTGCACCCGCACGCACAACAATTTTCAATTTTTTAGCTGCATCAATCACCTCGGCATCGGCAATATCGCTTCTGATAATCAGCGCCTCACAATCGGCAACAGCATCCAGTAAATCCTGCTTTTGGGTGTAATTTTCCAATAAAACCATTTCATAACCTGCATTATCAAGCACCGGTCTAATGAGTTCGATGGCTTCTTTTGCAAAAGGCTTTTCGGTAGCTATTAGTACTTTTGTCATGATTTTTTGGATTAAAATTGGGATTCAAATTCATTCATACAATCCACAAGCGCTTGAACACTCTCAATTGGAAGTGCGTTATAGATTGAGGCCCTAAATCCTCCTACGGAGCGGTGACCTTTGATACCTATCATTCCTTTTGCCGTGGCAAAATCCTGAAAAGCTTTTTCATGCTCAGCATATTCAGGTTTCATAACAAAACATGCGTTCATAATCGAGCGATCTTCAGGATTAGGAACTGTGGCGACAAAAACTTTACTGTTGTCGATGGCATTGTAAAGTAGCTCAGCTTTAGCATTATTGCGTTCCAAAGCTCCCTGAACGCCACCATTTTCTTTGAGCCAACGCAAAGTGAGCATGGCTGAGTAAACCGGCAAAACAGGAGGCGTATTAAACATGCTGCCATTTTCGATATGGGTTTTATAGTTCAGCATAGTAGGAATATAGCGATCTACTTTTCCTAAAATATCTTCACGAACAATGGCGAATGTAACACCTGATGGCGCCAAATTTTTCTGTGCACCACCATAAATCAACGCATATTTCGAAACATCTACCGGACGGCTGAAAATATCCGATGACATATCAGCTACTAAAGGAATTTTGCAATCAAAGTCGTGCTTGATTTCGGTTCCATAAATGGTATTATTGGTGGTAATATGAAAATAGTCTGCATCTTCAGGAACTGTAAAACCTTTAGGAATATAATTGAAGTTTGCATCCTTTGAAGAAGCCACTTCCACCACTTCTCCAAACCCTTTGGCTTCTTTGATGGCTTTATTGGCCCACACGCCTGTGTTCAGGTAGGCAGCTTTTTTTTGCAACAGGTTGTAAGGAATCATTGCAAATTGTAAGCTGGCACCGCCGCCCACAAAAATCACCTGATACCCTTCAGGAATGTTTAAAAGCTCTTTAAATAAAGCCTGAGCTTCGTCCATTACGGCAATAAAATCTTTGCCACGATGCGATACCTCAAGAATGGAAAGCCCTGAACCGTTGAAATTCAAGATAGCTTCCGCGGAGTTTTTAATGGTGTATTCGGGTAGAACACTTGGACCGGCAGAAAAATTATGTTTCTTCATACTGATATGGTTTTAGAAAATGAATGTTTTAATTTATGTTACTAATTATCAATAAGATAAATTGTTTACTGTGACTGAAAAATCAGGTATAATAAACGGAGTCTAAATTAGAAATTTTAGTGAAGTCGGACAGATGTTTTTTTTCGTTATTTGTTTGAGAAAAGTCATTGAATCGAAAAAGGTGCCAATAAAAAATGCCACCAGTGCAAAACTGATGGCAAATCTAATATCTTGAGAGAAAAAATTAGCTGCGTTTTTCTTTGATACGTGCTTTCTTTCCGGTGAGATTGCGAAGATAGAAAATTCTCGCACGGCGAACAACACCTCTTTTGTTTACTACAATTTCTTCAATAAAAGGTGAAGAAAAAGGAAAAATACGCTCAACACCAACATTACCCGACATTTTACGAACGGTAAAAGTTTCTCTTGCGCCGCTTCCTTTGCGCTGCAAAACTACACCTTGAAAACTCTGAAGGCGCTCTTTGTCACCCTCCTTGATTTTGTAGGTTACGGTTACCGTATCACCGGCTTTAAATACTGGAAACTCTTTCTTTACGACATAAGTTTCTTCAACGTGCTTTATCAAATCTGCCTTTGCCATGGCTATATATCTTTAAATGATTATTTCTTAAAAAAGGACTGCAAATATACAGGTATTTTTCTTTTCACAACAAAAAGAATAGTCTATTATAGATTTAATATAAAATACTGATAAACAGTATATTTTGGTGTGTTTCTTGACCATAAACCCCTATTTTGAGCTTAATTAATAAGTTATGAACCATCAATAACAGGAAGATTTTTGTGTTATTGAGTGTGTCAATGAAGACAAGGATGTGTGGATTTCAAAGGCACAAAATGGCAATTTTCAAGTCAGAAAACAAGTTTTCTTGAAAACACATGAAACTGAAACAAAATAAAATAGTGAATTTCAGATTCCTTTCTTCCACCTAAAATCCTTTAAAGAGATGTGATATTTTGAATATCAATAATTTAGAATCAAAATTACGTTGCGTAAAACGTGTTTCTATTAAAGCAGCAACTTTCCTTTTCTGATTATCCCTTCTTTTGTCCGAACAGTGTAGAAAAACAATCCGGTATCATTCAAGTCAATTTGGAAGCTTTTAGAGTTTGGGCTTTGATTTAGAACTAATTGACCTTGAACATTATAAATTTGGATTTCCTCAATAATCTCGGTGCAAGATATTTCCTTTTTCCAAAGAGTAAGTCTAAACTCGTTTTGTGGTTCAATGATATTGGCGCTATTGTCGTATTCCACAATAAAATACAAGGTATTTGTTCCACTGATATCGTTCCATTCGCCTGCAATACCAAGCGCCCCGCTGCCGGCAGGCCAAGGAGCTAATGCCATTGCGGAATAGTCTTGACTATTGTTGAAGTCGTCCGGCTCCATAGTTGAGGTGCCGCCTGATGCTGTACTTCCCCCCCAGTGAATGTAGGCTCCACCTTCGGCAGCGCCATTTCCTGACCCAGCATCTCCTTCGCCGTTATAAAAATTCTGTCCTACGCCATTGTTGTCGCCGTCCCATTGCCAAAAACCCTCAATATCCTCATCGTTAGCTCCAAACCAAATATAAGCTACACCTCCGCCATCAGGCACCGAAGTATAAGTGGTGCTTATGCCGGAAGCCAAGATTGCTGCATAGATGCTGTCCTGCTCCTGCTGCGAATTTATCTCTGCCAGATATCCATTTGTACTAACCGCCCAATCAACAGCCTGTTGCCAGGTTTTCTGGGTTGTGATAATCTTATAGGTTTTGCCTGCGTAGGTAAAACCATAATCCTGTGCAGCAACTGAAGCCGACAGAAAAATCGTAAAAAGTATGACTAATGTTTTCATAGTATGTTGGTTTAGTGTGATTGGCAAAGATAATTGAAAAACTAAATTGTTAATAAAATAACTATGAAAAAATTTTAGTCATCAATAGAAGTCAAACTTATTACTTTTACGCGCTAAATTTAACATATCTATCATGGCAGAAATTGCAATAGAAGGCATGGAATTCTTCTCCTATCATGGTCACTTTGAAGAAGAATCGGTTATTGGAACGCGGTTTATTGTGGATTTATTTATTGAGACAGACACCACTAATGCGGAAAACTCAGATAAACTATCCGAAACGGTTAATTATCTAAGTGTTTATCAATTAATTAAACATGAAATGAAATCGCCAAGCCATCTCATAGAGCATGTAGCAAGACGAATATTGGACAAGGTTAAACAAACCTATCCTCAAATAGACTATGCGCGTATAAAGCTTCGCAAAATGAATCCACCCCTTGGCGGACAGATAAAGAGTGTTAGTATAACTTTATACGATTAAAATATTAAACATGAAGTTTTTACATCTCTTTTTTATCCTTTTTCTTTCGATTAGCTCCATTGGACAATCAGACACAACCAAAGTGCTATTTCTCGGTAACAGCTTTACCGGAGTGAATAATCTTCCATCCATATTTGAGCAGTTAGCCATTAAAGGCGGAAAAAAAGTTTTAGTGTCCAATAATGCTCCCGGAGGTTATACAATAAGCGGGCATGTTCAGAACTCAACTTCTTTGCAATTGATTGATAGTGAGAAATGGGATTTTGTGGTCATTCAGGAGCAGAGTCAAATTCCATCCATGATTCCCGAGCGTGATTCTTTGATGTATCCTTATGCTATTCAATTAGATACTATCATTCACGCTGCATCTGTTTGCACCAAAACCACTTTTTTCATGACGTGGGCACATAAAAACGGAAATCTGGGATTGCCACCCGGCTCCGACACTTACGAAGCAATGCAGCAACGACTTCGCAGCGGTTATATGACCATTGCCGACTCATTAGAGGCGCTTGTGGCTCCGGTTGGCTGGGCTTGGCGCACTGTTAGGCAGCAATTCCCCAACATTGAGCTATATATGACTGACGACTATCATCCGGCAATGGCAGGTACTTATCTTGCTGCTTGTGTGTTTTATGCAACGTTTTTCCAACAAACACCTATGGGCATTAATTATACCGCAGGACTTGATACTCAAACAATTGGAATCCTTCAAAATGTAGCCCAAAATACCGTGCTCGACAGTTTGGCATTATGGAATCATGGTGTTTATAATCCAAATCCAGAAGTTGATTTTAACCATACTATTACCGGTTATCAAATTGATTTTCAAGCTATAACTCAAAAAACGGACAGTGTTTTCTGGAGTTTCGGTGACGGAACAACCTCAACCACATTTAATCCAACACATCAATATTCCACCAATGGGACGTATGAGATAATGTTGATTGGAAAAAACGATTGCAGCTCCGACTCCATGAAGAAACAGATTGTTATTTTACCCAGTAGCATGTCCGAAATTGAAAAAGAGTTGCGCTTTGATTTATTACCCAATCCTGCTTCAACAGAGCTAAAAATTTTCTTAAATGACTTTGGCACAGCGGATAATATTTGTATTTATTCAGCAGATGGAAGATTGATTTTGCGGCAAAATGCTCAAAAAGGTCAAGTGGAATTTTCGGTTGATATTCGTGATTTCACTTCCGGAATCTACTTCCTTGAAATAAGCAATTCCGAAGGATTGCGGAGGGTAAGGCGTTTTGTAAAGCATTGAAACGATATTATGAAAGGAAAAAAGGCTGCCAAAATTTTGACAGCCTTTTTTTTTATGATAGATAAACTTCTATTCTTGGGATTGCAACCATCTTTCACTTTCGATGGCGGCCATACAGCCGCTTCCGGCTGCGGTGATAGCCTGTCTGAAGATGCGGTCTTGCACATCACCTGCAGCAAACACCCCTTCAATATTGGTTTGAGTGGTGCCGGGCTGGGTTTTAATGTATCCTTCCTCGTCTAAATCTAACTGACCTTTAAACAGTTGCGTGTTTGGAGTGTGTCCGATTGCTAAGAAAAATCCATCCACCTGAATCTCTTTAATTTCACCGGTTACGACATTTTTTAAACGGGCGTGAGTCATCGATTTCATCAAGCCATTTTCGTTGCCAACGATTTCATCAGTCACGTGATTCCAAAGCACCTCAATATTAGGATGTTTCATCACCCTATCCTGCATAACTTTGGAGGCGCGCATAACATCACGGCGAACAATCAAATACACTTTGCTGGCAATATTGGCAAGGTAGAGCGCTTCTTCGGCAGCGGTATCACCACCACCTACAACAGCAACCGGACGTCCTTTATAGAAAAACCCGTCGCAAGTGGCACAAGCAGAAACTCCTGCGCCTTTAAACTTAGTTTCCGATTCTAAGCCGAGATATTTAGCAGTAGCTCCGGTAGCAATAATTACCGATTCGGCCATAAATTTCTTTCCATCATCAGTGGCGAGTTTGAAAGGGCGCTGGCTCAAATCGGCCTCAGTCACTACTCCCCAACGAATATCGGCGCCCATTCGCTCGGCTTGTTTTTTCAAATCTTCCATCATTTCAGGACCGGTGATTCCTTCAGGATAGCCGGGAAAATTTTCCACTTCAGTGGTGGTGGTAAGCTGTCCTCCGGGTTCCATTCCTTGATACATAATCGGTGACAAATTGGCTCTACTGGCATAAATTGCAGCAGTGTATCCTGCAGGACCGGAACCGATAATAAAACTCTTTACTTTTTCAAAATCTTGATTCATAGTAATATATATTTATAGTAATTATTTAAATATCTAAAAATGTCGATATGTGATAAAAACAATGCCAGATAAAAAATCGCTGACAGCTTGGCGCAAAAATAAGCAAAAAGACTATTATCTTTCATCATTTGAGTCCTTTTAACTTTTTAATTTTCGTCAACAAAGGCAATCTCTGTATCTTTGACTCTTCTAACCTATAGTAAATTTATTATTTAATGGCAACAAAATCAATGGATTATCAAAAACTTCTTGCTCGACTTGTAAAAGATTTTTCTTGGCCAAATGATTATATGTTTAAATTTATTGTTCCGTTTAATCCCAACGCACTCAACAAAGTTAAAGCCCTCTTTTCGGAAACCGCCAACCTATCTCACCGCGAGTCGAGTAAAGGATCCTATATCAGCGTTACTGCAATACAGCGCATGGAAGATCCGGACAAAGTCATTGAAATCTATCGGAAAGCGGCAAAAATCGATAAAATTATTGCACTTTAGGCTTTCCATCTCCGCAGAGTAAACCGTATCATTTTTTATAGTTAACGATTAATTTAAAAGTCATTTAAACAGCATTTAAACCCAATTTTACATTCAAAATCCAATTAAGGTTGATTATAAAAATGTTGTAGATAAATTCTATAGTTTTTTATAATTTTACCGAAATTTTTTAGCCATGATTGAGAAACTGATTACCACAGCATTTGTCGAAGTATTGAAGACAACATTTCAGAAAGAAATAAATTTTGAAGAAGTTAAAATACAAAAGACCCGACCCGAAATTGAAGGAGATTTTACTATCAATGTATTTCCTTTTGTAAAACTTACCGGAACAAATCCGCAACAACTTGCACAAATTGCCGGAGAGCAGATTGTAGAGAATGTGGATTATCTTGCTTCATTCAACGTCATCAAAGGGTTTCTAAACTTTGTGGTAAAAGACAGCTACTGGGTTTCATCACTCTCGAAAGTTGTTACTGACAGTCGTTATGGATTTGTGGATTTTAATCCGGCTGACCAACCCATTTTAGTAGAATACAGCAGCCCAAACACCAACAAACCTTTGCATTTAGGACATATCCGGAATAATTTATTAGGTTATTCGTTGGCTGAAATTTTGAAAGCTGCCGGAAATCACGTGGTAAAGGTTAATCTTGTGAACGACAGGGGAATCCATATTTGCAAGTCGATGTTGGCCTGGGAACGCTGGGGCAATGGAGAAACGCCGGAAAGTAGCGGCATGAAAGGCGATCACTTAGTTGGAAAATACTATGTGCTTTTTGACCGGTATTATAAAGAGGAAATAAAAAATTTGGTGGACTGTGGCACCTTGGAAGAAAATGCTTCAAAGAGTTCCCAACTATTGATTGATGCGCAAAAGATGCTCAAGATGTGGGAAAACAATGACAAATACGTTACAAGACTTTGGATAAAAATGAACGAATGGGTTTGCAGCGGATTTGAAAAAACGTATAAACGAATGGGCGTTGACTTCGATAAAGTTTACTACGAATCGGACACTTATCTACTTGGAAAAGAAATGGTTAATAAAGGATTTCAAGAAGAAATTCTATTCGCCAAGGAAGATGGCAGCATCTGGGCTGATTTGACCGATGAAGGTTTGGATCAAAAATTACTTTTACGTTCCGATGGTACTTCAGTTTATATGACTCAAGATTTGGGAACGGCAAATTTAAGGTATCAGGATTATCAACCGAAAAAGATGTTGTATGTGGTTGGCAATGAGCAGAATTACCATTTCGATGTACTTAAAATTGTCCTAAAAAAATTGGGCTATCCCTATTGGGATTCTATTTTTCATATTAGTTACGGCATGGTAGAACTTCCTGAGGGGAAAATGAAATCGAGGGAAGGAACAGTAGTGGATGCCGATGATTTGATGGAAGAAATGGTGATGACCGCTCGACAAATCACAACGGAATTAGGGAAGGCAAAAGAAATGTCGGAAGAGGATCAAGAGACTCTATTTGAGGAAGTTGGACTTGGTGCACTTAAATATTTTATCCTAAAAGTGGATCCAAAAAAGACGATGTTGTTTAACCCTGCCGAGTCCATTGATTTTAATGGAAATACGGGGCCATTTATTCAATATACTCACGCTCGGATTCATTC
>JAFGWF010000241.1 GCA_016937295.1 Bacteroidales bacterium | reverse complement strand
GTAATGCGATAATGTGATAATGGGGCTTTGTTTTATGTGTTGAAGTGATAGCTTTTACAGGAAGTGCTGCGCGGAAAGGGTGGGAAAGTGCGATAATTCAGTTTCAATTCGAAGAATAGAACACAGAAGACACTGATGCTAAGGATAATCACAGATTTTTTTCAGATGCACCTTTTTGCAAGCGGACTGAAGCGGATTTGGGGTTTGTACTTACATCCTTTCACCAGCTCGCCAACTCGCCTCATCGCCTTATCCTTCCATCGTACCATCATACATTCGTACTTTCGCCAGCACCTCCAATCACACCATCCTCTGCTCGTACTTTCGTTATTGGAAATTCGGCGTTCGATATTCATTATTTAATCTGTTGTTTTAAAAGGTAATATCCAATATCAAACACGCAATATCCAATGAAGAAGGGAAAATACTTCTCAAGTAGATATTGTTTGGGAAAATAGTAGTTATTTTGTTTTATCATACTGAATCAATTTCAACTTATGCAAACAAAACTATCAAACCGCTCCCAACTTATTCAGGAAGCTGCTATGGCAACAATGGGCAACCTAAGCCGAAAACTAAAAGCTCAAGGTGCCGACATTGTAACCTTAAGTTTGGGTGAGCCTGATTTTAATACCCCGGATTTCATCAAACAAGCAGCGCATAACGCTATCGATCAAAACTTTTCGCATTATAGTCCTCTACCGGGATTTGCCGATTTGCGTCAGGCTATTTCACATAAACTATTACGAGACAATCGTTTAACTTACAAACCGGAACAAATCATTGTTAGCACAGGAGCCAAACAATCCATTATGAATGCCCTTTTTGCATTGTTAAATGATGGAGATGAAGTTTTGCTTCCTGCCCCCTATTGGGCCTCCTACTACGATATGATTTTGCTTGCAGGAGGCGTTCCACGTGTGATTCCTACAACCATTGAAGATGGTTTTAAAATCACACAAAAACACTTGGAAACTTTCGTAAATAATAAAACTAAACTATTGATTTTCAATTCACCCAATAATCCAAGTGGGGCATTTTATAATCAGGAAGAAGTAAACCGAATCGCTTCATTTTTGATAAATCATCCCAATATCTTTGTCATTTCCGATGAAGTTTATGAGTATTTCGTTTATACGAATGAAAAACCAATGAGCATGGCACAATTTCCTGAATTATATGAAAGAACCATACTAATCAACGGCATCTCCAAGTCCTTTGCCATGACCGGATGGCGATTGGGTTATATGGCTGCTCATCAGGATATTGCACGTGCCTGCGACGTCATCCAAGGGCAAATAACCTCCGGAGCCAACAGCATCACACAGCGTGCGGCTTTGGCGGCATTGGAAAAAGATCCTCAGGAGGTTACTGAAATTGCATTTATGCGTAACGAATTTCGAAAACGCCGCGATTTTGTCTATTCCTACCTGCAAAAGGTTTCTGGAATTAAAACCATACTTCCTGAAGGAGCATTCTATATTTTCCCCGACATTAGCGGATTTTTTGGTAAAAAATTCCAAAACAAAACCATAAATAATTCCTTCGACTTTGCCATGCTGCTACTCAATGAAGCTCACGTATCGACAACTCCCGGAGTGGCCTTTGGTGTAGATAGATGCCTGCGACTTTCTTACGCCAATTCCCTTCCGGAATTAGAAAAAGCCATGAATCGACTTGCCGATTTTGTAAGAAAACTCGAATAGAAACAGCCTTTGAGAAAGCTAAAAATGACCTATATTTGGCCTCTTTTCCAAAACGATTTTTCAAATGTCGAAAACCAAAATTAAAACAACCTTTTTTTGCAAGAATTGTGGAGCAGAATATCCCCAATGGATGGGCAAATGCAAGGCTTGCGGACAATGGAACACCATCACTGAGGAGAAAATTGTAGCCGACAAACGACTTAGCTGGACCAAAGAAACTCAAGGATCTAAACCTGTTTTAATTCAATCGGTTGAATTTCGGAACGAAAACCGTATCAATTTGAAGGACAATGAATTAAATCGAGTACTTGGTGGCGGTTTAGTTCCTGGCTCATTGATTTTAGTTGGTGGCGAACCAGGAATTGGGAAATCGACTTTATTGCTGCAGGTGATGTTGAAATTAGAGGCAACAAAGGTGCTCTATGTTTCGGGCGAAGAAAGCGAAACTCAAATAAAAATGCGCGCCGACCGAATAGGAATTGAAAATCAAGAGGTTTTTGTGTTGAACGAAACTTCTACCAAAGCCATTTTTGGTCAGATAGAAATTGTCAATCCAAGCATCGTCATAATTGACAGTATTCAAACCCTTCAAACGGAAATTATCGACAGTTCGGCTGGCACCATCACCCAAATTAGAGAATGTGCCGGAGAGCTTCAGCGTTTTGCAAAAGAATCGGGAGTTCCGGTTTTTATCATCGGTCATATCACTAAAGACGGAAGCATCGCAGGACCGAAGATTTTAGAACACATGGTGGATACGGTTTTGCAGTTTGAAGGCGACCGGCATCATGGTTATCGACTTTTGCGGTCGTTAAAAAACCGATTTGGAAGTACTGCTGAATTAGGCATTTATGAAATGGAAAACAGCGGCATGAGAGAGGTGAGCAACCCTTCGGAGATATTGCTGATGCAGCGCGACCAACCGGTGAGCGGCATAGCCATAGCTGCCACCATGGAAGGAGGCCGACCCATGCTGATTGAAGTTCAAGCATTGGCCAGCTCGGCGGTTTATGGCACGCCACAACGCTCGGCTACAGGTTACGACTTTCGCCGCCTGAACATGCTATTGGCCATCATCGAAAAAAGAGCCGGATTTAAGTTGGGAGCCAAAGACGTCTTTCTAAACATGGCCGGCGGCATCCGCGTTGACGACCCCGCCATCGACCTTGCGGTAATTGCTGCCGTGCTTAGCTCAAATTATGATATGCCCATCGACGAAAAAACCTGCTTTGCCGCCGAGGTCGGTTTGGCCGGAGAAATTCGGTCGGTCAATTTTGTCGAACAACGAATTGCTGAAGCCGAAAAACTTGGTTTTCAAAGGATTATCGTATCAAGATATAACTTAAAAGGCTTGCAAACCGAAAATAGAAAAATTAACATCATGTCGTTCAGCAAGATAGAGGATGTTGTAAAAAACATTTTCAAATAGACCATTATGGCCAAGTTACAAATTATTATAATCGTTGTACTTTTTGGGCTTCTCCCGCCAAAACTGACGGCTTCGTTATACTTCAATGCCCCACTGACAAAGGCCTACAGTCAAATTATGGAAATGAATCTTTCGGGAGCGCGAACCATTACCAAAGCCGAATTGATAAAAAATCCAGATAATCAATTACCCATATATATCGAAACTTACGCGCTTTTTATCGAAATTGCCATCAATCAGAACGAAGAAAAATACGATGCGTTTTTAGAAAAATCAGATTTACTTTTGTCGAAACTTGAAAAGGAAAAAGAAACACCACTTAAAAGGTATTTTATGGCTGATATTTATATGCTCAGGGCGGCAATTAAGGGTTTGGACAATTCCTATTTTTCGGCTTTGTTAGAAGTTAGAAACGCATATCAAAATTCGACCGAAAATCTGAAGAAATATCCGAATTTCACGCCTCAACTGAAAATGGCCGGACTGCTGAATATCGTTTTTGGTTCGGTTCCTGAAAAGTATTCTTGGATGTTGCAAATGGTTGGTTTAAAAGGATCTATAAAAAAAGGATTTGAACAATTGGCACATTTGCAAGCGGAAGTTTTAGCCGGAAAATATAGTTGGCTCACCACCGAAAGTTTGGTCATTTACCAATTTTGTCAATTAAACTATGGAAACACGCAGGAGTATTTAAAAAGCCTTTCACCGAAATTGCTTCACCTACAGGATTCCTTAGCAAAAACCAACTCAATCGTCTGTTATTCAGCAGTTTCACTTTATCGTCATAAGGGAGATAACGAAAAGATTATCCATCTCTTAGAAGACTTCAAACCTCCTAAAAACTACCAAAAGTTTTATTTTTTAGATTTTTTAGCAGGTGAGGCATATTTATATCGAATGGACAACAAATCCATAACCTATTTCAATCGTTATCTTCAAGAGTTTAAAGGAACGCATTATCGAAAGTCGGCATTACAACGTATGGGCTGGTATTATTTGATTTTTGATAATCACCTCAAATTCTTGGAATACAACAAACGAATACTTACGGAAGGAAACGATCTTTTAGACAGCGACAAAAAAGCACTGAAATCGACAAAGCAGGGCGAAAAACCCAATAAATATCTATTAAAATGTCGGTTACTTTTCGATGGAGGATATTATCGAGAAGCTGAGGCAGTTTTTTTGGTGCATAATCCGCGGGCAGTTTTAAAAACCGACAAAGAATTTTTGGAATATCAATACCGGATGGGGCGGCTTTACGACGAATGGAATAAGGATGAAAAAGCTATTGAATTTTATTTAAAAACCATTGAAACTGGCAGGAATGATCCATCCTATTTTGCTGCGAACTCTGCTCTACATTTGGGCATGCTCTACGAAAATCGGAACGAACTTGAAAAGGCTAAGCGTATGTATTCCATGGTTTTAGATTTAGATTTCGACGAATATCATAATAGCATCACGCAAAAAGCTCGGGCAGGACTTAATAGGTTGGAAAACTAAAAATCTATACTATGCTTTATTATTTATCTCAAATTGAAATTGAAATAGGCGAAAAAACACGACCATTATTGATTTTTAGAGGAGATATAGTAGGGGGTGTTTGCCCTGTACAATAATTTTGTGAACATGAATAATCAGACAAAGAAAAAATTAAATAATTCGACGGATGGAATTGAGTATATATTTCAAGAAACATCTTGGATTGTAATGCTTTCAGTGTTCTTTTTAGTCTTAACAATTGATTCTATTATTTTAGGAAAACTAACTATCGAAAACGAGGTTTTTTTAATGATTATTATTCCAACACTTTTTTTTATTTTGCCTGCATTAATAACAAGAATAGTTGCCTTCAATAAAACAACAATACATCTTCTTAATAATGAGATTCATGTCAGCAGAAGTTCAATAGTCAGAGCGCCAATCAAACCCAGCTTTCAACTTCATTTTTCACAAATCAAAAGCTACGTGTTTCAAGAAGACAATAATTGGTATTGGTTAAAATTAGTTGATACAAATGGTAAAGTATATAGAATTTGGAAACTTGCCTATTATAGAAATTCAAATTTTAAAGAATTTAAAAACTATTTTGAACAAGAAATTAAACGCTATAATAGAAAAATTTTGATGTTATCAAAAAATGAAAAAATAGATCTCCCAATTATCCAAACCTCTTCAAATATTTATCAAACTAATTTTGGTATTTTTTTAATCATTTTTTCATTATTAACCTTATCAGGATTTCTTTACTATTCTTTGTATATTGACATAAATAATGAAAATATGTATTTCATTATTGTTGTATTAATCTTCTATTTAGCCTTTCTATTTTATAAAGTTATTTCAGAGCGAAAAAAGAAAGATTAAGCTGTTATGTAAAATATCTCCCGGATAATCCATTAGTATAAAATTTATCCAATCCTTGCCTCCCCCCAAAACATTTTCCTACTCAAAATCATATTTAAAAAAATCTATACCCTAATCTTATAATAACTACTTTTGTAAATCACTTTTGTCATTCAATATGGAGTTTTTTAAAATTGATTGCTATGATTAATAAAGTAACATCCAAATACTTATGGATTATTCCTCTGATTCTTTTAGTCGGTATAATCCTATTTTCATCCACTTCCTGCCGAAAAGAGCGCAGCATGACTTTGACTGTTGTTGCTAAGTTGCTCGCCGACACCAACATTGTTGTGCCCGGAGCTAAGGTAGTTTTGCTTAAAGATGATATTCGGGTTGAGGGTTACACCGATGGCAGAGGAGAGTTTCGTCACTCCTTCAACCTGCAAGTGCAACTTGACATCACTGTTTCTAACGACAGCTTGAAAGGATTAGGAAAAGTCAATTTGGGAACTCACGGAGAAGATGTCGAAAAATCAATTTTCTTATTCCCTTAAAGCTTGTTGATTTTCATAAACCAATTTCAGAGCAGAATAAGCATTCACAATTTTTCCGGAGGCGGACAATTTCCCAAATTTCGTTTTTTTCTTCTTTCCATAATCATTTGGCAAATAAACAACTACATCACCTTTATCTGTTCCTGATTGAAGAATATACGATTTCAATTCTATTGCCGATAACTCGGGATAATATGCCAAAAGCAATGCAGCCACACCCGAAACCACAGGTGCCGCATCGGAAGTGCCATCCGAAAAACCAAACTTACTCTTCACATTAGTGCTGAAAATATCCACTCCCGGAGCAAAAATATCCACCTCTTTTCCATAATTTGAGAAATCGGCTGCCAAACCAAGCCCCACTTTCTTATCGCTTGCACCAACCTCAATCCAGTTGGGAGCAGTCGCAGCAGGATTGTCTAAATACTTAGTCGGAAAATTGTTTCCTTTGTCGATATTTCTACCATCGTTTCCTGAAGCATGAACTATAAGCACATCATTTTCAGCAGCATAACGCACAGCTTCATCTACTAAGTTTTTGTCAGGAGAATAGTCTTTACCAAAACTACAGTTGATAATTCTGGCACCCATTTTCACCGCATATCGAATGGCAAGCGCCACATCTTTGTCATATTCATCGCCACCTGGAACCACGCGTATCATCATTATTTTCACCTTAGGAGCAATTCCATCCAAACCAATTCCATTGCCCCGAATTGCTCCGATAATTCCTGAAACTCCGGTTCCATGATTCGACCCTTCGGGATACAAAACAGGATTTCCATAAAGGCTATCGTTGATATTCATAACATCGTCACCCACAGGAGTTCGGGGATTATAATTCACATTTAATCGCTTATTGACTTTCTCTTCATAATACTCCTTTGCCGAAACTATATCCTCGCGACTCATTTCGCTGCCAAAGGGAAAAAGGTAGAAACCAACCGCCGCCTGCAAGCGTTCATCGTCACTTTTGATGTTTTCCACGTCCTCGCGTGTAAACTCATCCTTTTTGAGATGTTTTTGAATTGCAACCACCGAATTATCATACGCTTTCAATCCTAAGGTTATATTTTTCAATGCGTTCTGTGCATTTTGATATTCCTTTTCAAAGGCTTTCCTAATTTCTAACCATTCTTTAAAGTCATGCCTTTCATCCTTTGCAATATCCTTTTTTGACTTGCCGGCAAATCGCTTTTTATAGTCCCGATAAATTCGCGTTTGCTCCAAAGTCTCCCCTTCTACACAGTATCCGTCATCGTTTCCAAGAAAATTCCACCCATGAACATCGTCAACATATCCATTCCGGTCGTCATCAATGCCATTATGAGGAATCTCACCCTGATTCACCCACAAATTATCCGTCAAGTCAACATGAGAAGTGTCGATTCCTGAATCAATCACTGCAACCACTACCTCTTTGGCATTCAAGTTTTTATCCTTAGCAAATTGATAAGCTTCCCGTAAACTAATGCCCATATTTCCGGTGGTAGCCGGATCGTCGTGATACCAAATATGAGTAGTGTCGGGTATTGCCGCAACAGAGGAAAAGAATAATATTAAAACAGCTACCAATAAAGATTGAAGATTTTTCATAAACATAATTTTGTGAGATAAACCATTTCAAAAAAGTATAACGACAAAAGTATAAAATAAGACGAATCTTAAAATACAATTAGGGCATTTTTTTCCTCTTCTCACATAAATTAAAAATACTATTTTTGCCCACTATGCCAGTTGTCAGGAAAATATATATCGGAAACCACGGATTGTTGGGAGTTTGGAAAATCGAAGAGTCGGTTGAAGAGCTTCTTACCATGATTCAGTTTTCAAACGGAGATTCGGAAACTTTCAATCGGTTTAAAAACAAATCCCGTCAATGTCACTGGCTTAGCTATCGTTTGGCCATTCGACATCTTCTTGGCAATCCGAAAGATTTAGAGTTTTATTACGATGAATTTGGCAAGATTCATTTCAAAAACCATGATTACAGCCTTTCCGTAACCCATTCGGGCGATTATTCCGCAGTCATTCTCAACAGCAATTATTGTGTTGGCATCGACATCGAAAAAATCAGCGAAAGAATTAACAATATCTCTTTAAAATTTCTTTCCGTAGAAGAATTAACCAAAGTCGATGAAGACAATCACCGATTGTTGACCTTGCTATGGAGTGCCAAAGAAACGCTCTATAAACTTTTTGGCAAAGGCGATTTAGTTTTCGACAAAAACATCATCATCGACCCGCCTGAATTAATCGAGGAAGAGAATGGAATTCTGAAAGGTCGTATCATAAAAGACGATTTTTCCAAAGAATACATTTTGAAGTATTTTTACATCGACGACTATGTTTTAGTCTATTGCGTTGACGATTCTTTAACCTAAGAAAAACCATTTCACCAATGAATCTATTGACCCTAATTGAGGAACCAAATACCAAGAAAATTGCTTTATTAATCGACCCCGACAAGTGTAATGAATCCTCTATTGAGAGACGAATTAGCTTGGCAAATGAGGCCGGAATTCATTTTATTTTCGTTGGAGGTAGTTTGCTAAATTATTACACCATAGATAGTTGTATCCAGAAAATCAAATCCTTTACTCAATTGCCTGTGGTTCTCTTTCCTGCCAATGGAATGCACATTAGTTCGGAAGCCGATGCTATTTTGTTTTTAAGCCTCATTTCAGGACGCAATGCCGATTTGCTTATTGGTAATCATGTTCATTCTGCTTCCATCATTCGCAAATTTGGTTTAGAAGCCATCCCAACAGGCTATATGATTGTTGAGTCGGGAAACATTACCACAGCCCAATACATGAGCAATAGTATGCCATTGCCACGAAACAAACCGGAAGTGGCAGTGAGTACGGCCATTGCCGGAGAAATGCTCGGCCTGAAAGCTTTGTATCTTGATGCCGGCAGCGGCGCCTCTTTGCCTATTCCCGAAATGATGATTGCGGCTGTTCGCAAAGCTGTTTCCATTCCCATACTTGTTGGCGGAGGCCTCCGCACAATAGACGCCGTTGAAAATGCCTTCAAAGCAGGTGCTAATGTAATCGTGCTGGGAAATATTGTGGAAGATCAACCCGAGTTTTTGCTTTCTATCAAAAAGCTTCTTGATTAATTTTATATGGCTGATTTGACCTAATTTACTTACTTTTGCCAATCTTTTTTCGATAACCTTGGTTCCTAAATATCTATCATCAGGCTGAAAATCTTAAACAACGATATTTTTGTTGTAGGTTTTTCTTCCAAGCATATTAGATATTTTATCATGTCAGCCTTGACAGCCAAATAGTTTGTTAAATACATTTAATCAACAACTTAATTTTATTTTATGAAAGATTCTCTAATCCTCCTATTAAGTTTAATTGCCTTCCTTTTTTCCAATCAAGGCCTCGCCCAAAAGAAAACACTTGAACTCAAAGACCCATACACCAACGCGGCGGTTTATCCAGAACGAGTTAATCAATTACAATGGATGGCTCATCAAAACCTTTTCACTTGGATAGAAGATTCGCTACTGTTGGTTTCGGAGCCTAACGCTAAAGCATCTACCTTATTGACTATCAGTAAAGTAAAAGCCGATTTTAAAAACTCCGGCATGAAAGCCCCAAAGCGGTTTCCGTCATGGCAGTGGAAAGCCGAAGGAGAGTTAGAATTTATCTCAAACGACTCCATATTTATCTATCATATTAATTCCGGAAAAATTAGTTTTCTAAACGTTTTTCCTTCTGATGCCGAGTATATTCAACAGCACCCAAAAACCGGAGATGTGGCTTTTACCGAAGGACAAAACCTGTTTATCTATTCCAAAGGAAAAAAGACCGCTGTTACTAACGACCTAATGCCCGGCATTGTGAATGGTCAAACCGTTGCTCGCAGTGAGTTTGGAATCACGCATGGCATTTTTTGGTCGCCCGAAGGCTCTCTTCTCGCCTACTACCACAAAGATGAAACAATGGTTTCGGACTACCCGCTTGTGGATGTTAATGCACGATCTGCTGAAGTTAAAAACACCAAATATCCTATGGCCGGCATGACAAGCGAACACGTAACCGTTTGCATTTTTAATCCTTCAACCGGAAAGACTATCGAACTGAAAACCGGCAGACCAGTTGATCAATATTTGACAAATGTAAGCTGGAGTCCTGACGAAAAATCCATATTTATTGCCGTTCTCAACCGCGACCAAAACCATTTGAAACTCAATCAGTATAGTGCCGAAACCGGCGATTTTGTTAAAACACTTTTTGAAGAGAAAAACGAAAGATACGTAGAACCTCAAAACGGTCTATTTTTTCAAAATACCAACCCTAACAATTTTGTATGGCTCAGCCGCCGCGATGGTTGGAATCATGCTTATCTCTACAACACTACTGGTGAATTGATAAAACAACTAACCACCGGACCATGGGAAATCACTGAATTTCATGGTTTTAGTAACGATGATGCTCAAATATTTTTCATGGCCACCAAAGACAGCCCTATCGAAAATAATCTCTACACTGCAATTGTGAAAAACGGGAAAATTAATAGGCTTACTACAGACCATGGTGCGCATAATGTAGATTTTAGTCACGACAAACAATTCTTTATCGACATTTACAGTAATCATAATAAAGTAGTTAGAGAATACAACGTGAATCATACAGGCAAAGGAAAAGTAGTTCAAGTGATTAAGGCAAGCAAAAATCCACTTGCAGATTTTAATCTTGGCGAAATGACTATTTCGACTTTAAAAGCCGACGATGGAACGGAGCTATATTACAGAATGATAAAACCCGCCGAATTCGATCCTGCAAAAAAATATCCTGTAATTGTTTACGTTTATGGAGGCCCTCATGCTCAGTTGGTTACCGATAGTTGGCTTGGTGGAGGAGGTTTCTTTCTTCAATATCTTGCCACACAAGGTTATGTTGTTTTCACTCTCGACAACCGAGGCTCTGCAAATCGCGGTTTTGCCTTCGAAAGCGTCATTCACAGACAATTAGGCAAAATAGAGATGCAAGACCAGATGATAGGAATCGAATTTCTAAAATCGCTTCCTTATGTCGATGTGAATCGAATTGGCGTAAATGGATGGAGTTATGGCGGATTTATGACTACCTCTCTGATGACTAATCACAACGACGTCTTCAAAGTGGGAGTTGCAGGTGGGTCTGTTATCGACTGGAAATATTATGAAGTGATGTATGGGGAAAGATATATGGATCGCCCCGAAGAGAATCCAGAAGGATATGAAGCTAATTCATTATTGAACAAAGCCGGCGACCTCAAAGGCCGATTGCTTATCATACATGGAGCTATCGACCCGACGGTTGTTTGGCAAAATAGTCTGCAATTTCTTAACGCCTCCATAAAAGCCGGAACTCAAGTCGATTATTTCGTTTATCCTAATCACGAGCATAATGTGAGGGGAATAGACCGACTTCATTTAGAAACTAAGATTTTTCAATATTTTGAAGACCATTTAAAATAAAAAATTAAGATTTTATGCAATTTACAGCCGAACAAATTGCTGGATTTGTCCAAGGAAAAGTGGAAGGGAATCCGGCAACTGTTGTCAATCAACTATCCAAGATTGAAGAGGGAAAACAAGGATCATTGTCTTTTCTTGCCAACCCAAAATACAACCAATTCCTTTACAGCACCGACTCTTCGATAGTGATTATCAACGAAACTATGACTCTTGAAAAACCGGTAAATGCTACATTGATTCGCGTAAAAGACGCTTACACTGCTTTTGCTATGGTGTTAACTGCGTATCAACAAACCAAGGAAGCAAATCGGAAAGGCATTTCGGAAAAAGCCCATATCGACCCATCGGCAACTATTGGCAACAACTGTTATATTGGTGAGTTTGTATTCATTGGCTCAGGTGCGGTAGTTGGCGACAATACTCGAATTTTTCCACAAGCATTTATTGGCGAAAATGTAAAAATAGGAACTAATTGCCTTATTCATCCGGCAGTGAAAATCCTTGACGAATCTATCATTGGCAACCATTGCACCTTCCATTCAGGAGTAGTTATTGGTTCTGATGGATTTGGATTTGCGCCACAGCAAGAAGGCGATTTTCAAAAAGTACCTCAAATTGGCAACGTTATCATTGAAGACTGGGTTGAATTGGGAGCAAACACTACCATTGACCGCGCAACTATGGGTTCAACCATTTTGCGCAGAGGTGTCAAATTAGACAATCTTTGCCAAATAGCTCATAATGTGGAAGTTGGTGAAAATACTGTGATGGCAGCCCAATCGGGTGTTGCAGGCTCTACAAAAATTGGCAAAAACTGTATGATTGGAGGCCAAGTAGCAATCAACGGGCATATTACCATAGCTAATGGCGTAAAATTGGCAGCTAAAACAGGAGTGTCAAATTCTATCAAGAAAGAAAACGATATTCAGATGGGAATACCATCATTCGACCAAAAGAAATTTGTACAATCTTTCGTTATTTTCAAACAATTGCCTGACTTGGCCAAGAAATTACACGCTTTAGAAAAGGATTTTAAGAGCAAAAATGCAGAGAATCAAACCGAGTAAATCTAAATTATTTCAGACTAAAGATTTAACATGTTAACTTGCTGTTAATTTTTATTTTTGCAAATTATTATAAGCTAACAAAATAGTATAAGAGAATTCATGGTAGAAAAGCAAACTACGTTGAAAAGTGAAGTTGAAGTCGAAGGTATCGGACTTCATACTGGAGTGAATGTAAAAATTCGGTTTAAGCCGGCTCCTGCAAATCACGGATATGTTTTTAAGCGCACAGACATCGAAAACCAACCCGAAATACCTGCCCTTGCCGAATATGTAATTGACACTTCGCGCGGTACCACTTTATCGCATAAGGGAGCTGTCGTTGCTACGGTGGAGCATGTTTTAGCTTCGTTAGTAGGCTTAGGCATCGACAATGCACTCATAGAAATGAACCAAGAAGAAACTCCAATTTTGGACGGTAGCTCGCGATTTTACGTTGAAGCTCTTCTAAGAGCCGGTGTGAAGGAGTTGGATGCCGAAAGGGTATATTTTGAAGTGGATGAGGTGATTTCCTTCAAGGATGAAGCGCGCCAAACGGAAATGACCATCATTCCTGACGATACACGCCGCTATAACGTGATGATTGACTATAACACAAAAGTTCTTGGTACACAAAACGCGGAGCTAAACAAATTAGATGACTTTAAAACCGAAATTGCCAACTGTCGCACTTTTGTTTTTCTGCATGAATTAGAATACCTTCTCGACCATAACCTAATCAAAGGCGGCGACTTATCCAATGCCATTGTTTTCGTCAACAAGGTAATTGGTCAGGAAGAGCTCGACAGGTTAGCCAAACTGTTCAACAAGCCAAAGGTAGAAGTACTTCAGCGTGGTATATTAAATAATGTGGAACTCTATTGGAATAATGAGCCTGCACGACATAAGCTTTTAGATGTGATTGGCGACATGGCCTTGATAGGTCAGCCAGTGCGTGGAAGAGTTATTGCGCTCCGTCCCGGGCACTCGGCAAATGTAAACTTTAGCAAACTAATACGCAAAAAAATCAAGCAGCGCGAAAATCAGGCTCCGAAAGTTGATTTGAATGCAAAGCCACAATTCGACATTCAAGCCATTAAGCGGATGCTGCCACATCGTCCCCCGTTTTTATTAGTTGACAAGGTGATGCAAGTTACTGCTGACTCCGTTATCGGTGTGAAAAATGTAACGATGAACGAAACCTTCTTCGAGGGTCATTTTCCTGATGAGCCTGTAATGCCGGCAGTTTTGCAAATTGAAGCCATGGCTCAAAGTGGAGGCATCTTAGCTCTTAGTCAAGTGCCTGATCCTGAAAACTATTCTACATATTTCCTGAAAATTGACAATGTAAGGCTGCGCCAAAAAGTTGTGCCCGGCGATACGATAATCTTTGATTTAAAACTTCTCTCTCCCATTCGTCGTGGACTTTGTCACATGGCCGGAAAAGCTTGGGTTGGCGACACAATCGTAATGGAGGCAGAAATGTTAGCTCAAATTGCTAAAACTAAAAACTAAACCTATGAATCAACCTTTAGCTTACGTGCATCCGCAAGCAAAAATAGCTTCTAACGTTGTTATCGAGCCTTTTGTAACAATTCATAAGAACGTTGAAATTGGCGAAGGCACATGGATAGGCTCCAATGTGACAATCATGGAAGGAGCTCGAATTGGTAAAAACAACAAAATCTTCCCCGGCGCCGTCATTTCTGCTATCCCACAAGATTTGAAATATAAAGGCGAAGATACCCTTGTGCGCATTGGAGATAATAATATTATCCGTGAATTTGTAACCATCAACAGGGGTACTAAAGCCAACTTGGAAACCGTGATTGGCGACAACAACTTACTGATGGCCTATTGTCATATTGCCCATGATTGCATTGTTGGCAACAATTGTATCTTGGCAAATGCAGCCACGCTTGCTGGTCATATCATAGTTGACGACTTTGCTATAATTGGTGGTCTTGTTGCTGTGCATCAGTTTGTTACTATTGGTCAACATACCATGATTTCCGGCGGCTCTCTCGTACGAAAAGACGTACCTCCTTATACCAAAGCCGCACGTGAACCCCTTTCCTATGTTGGTATCAACTCTATCGGGCTTCGACGACGCAATTTTTCTGCTGAAAAAATCAGCGAAATCCAAGATATCTATCGTCATATATTTTTGAAAAACAATAATGTAAGTCAAGCTGTCAGCATTATTGAAGCTGAAATGCCCGCCACAAAAGAACGAGATGAAATACTTAGTTTTATCGCCAACTCCAGTCGTGGAATTATGAGAGGCTATATGAAATAGACCAGTTTTGACTTTTTAGGTCAACTAATAAACTAATAGGTTGTGGATAAAATCATTCTGGATAATATTGGAAAAAGATTTAAAAAAGATTGGATTTTTAACAACCTGTCCTACACCTTTCATGCTAATAAATCCTACGCAATTCAAGGCAGCAATGGCTCCGGAAAATCGACCCTGCTCAAGATTGTTGCAGCTTATCTCGACCCAACCTTAGGCACAGTTTCCTACTTTTCTTCAAACCAACCAATAGATAGCCAATTAATTCATTCCTCACTTACGCTTGCTGCTCCCTATATGGAACTGCCGGAAGAGTTTACCCCCATTGAAATCGTAAAATTTCATTTAGGGTTTAAAAGTTTCTATAACGACATTTCTGTTGACACGTTTCTGAAAATTGTTCAGTTGGATAAAGAGTCGCACAAAACCGTGAATCAGTTTTCCAGTGGAATGAAACAACGGTTAAAATTAGGCCTGGCCATCCTTTCAAAATCAGACCTATTGCTTCTCGACGAACCCACTATAAACCTTGATGCCAACGGAATAAACCTTTTTCAAGAATGGATAAAAAAGTATTCCTCCAACAGAATTATAATAATTTGTTCCAATAATATTCGCGAAGAAATCGAATTTTGCCATGACGTTATCAATGTGAACAACTTCAAATAGATAGAAATCAAAACTTCAATACGGTTTCCCTTAACAAATATTAGAATCTTCAACCTTTGAAATTTAACTACATTTGCGGCTTGATTTTTAAACCTTACCCAACTAATTCATGAAGAAACGCATCGCAATTTTTGGCTCAACGGGTTCCATTGGAACTCAGGCTTTAGATGTTATGCGTTCACATCCTGAATTATTTGACGCCGAGGTGCTTACCGCCTCCTCAAATGTTGATTTACTCATCACACAAGCTCTTGAATTTCAGCCAAATGCAGTGGTTATTTCAGACCAATCTCAATATCCTAAACTTCGGGATGCACTGTCTCAAACAGATATAAAAGTCTTTGCCGGACAAGACTCTCTTGAGCAAATCGTAGAGATGGAAACCATTGACTTGGTAATTATGGCTATCGTAGGTTTTACTGCCTTAAAACCGGTTCTGAAAACCATCGAGTTAGGAAAAACTTTAGCCATAGCCAATAAGGAGACATTTGTGGTAGCAGGGGAGATAATGATGAACTCTGCGCTAAAATCCAACGCTTTAATTTTGCCTGTTGACTCCGAACACTCAGCCATTTACCAATGTATGAATGGGGAAACCACTCGCACTATCGACAAAATAATACTTACTGCAAGCGGAGGGCCTTTTCGAGGCAAAGACAAAGCATTTTTGGAAACTATTAAAGCCAAAGATGCCTTGAAACATCCTAACTGGGAGATGGGAGCAAAGATAACTATCGACTCGGCCTCGCTAATGAATAAAGGGTTTGAGATGATTGAAGCCAAATGGCTTTTCGGATTGCAAGCTGAACAAATTGAAGTTTTAGTGCATCCCCAATCAATCATTCACAGTATGGTTCAATTCAACGACGGGAGCGTTAAAGCCCAGTTGGGCTTACCGGATATGCGACTGCCAATACAATATGCCATGTCGTGGCCTAATCGTATTGCCAATGATTTTCCGAAGATGGACTTTACAAAATATCCAAATCTGACCTTCGAACAACCTGATATAGCTACCTTTCCAAATATAGAATTAGCTCGCACAGCCATGATAGTTGGGGGAAATATGCCTTGCATTGTGAATGCTGCCAACGAAATAGTAGTGCACGCTTTTTTAGCCGACCAAATCGGATTCAACCACATGCCGGAGCTTATCGAAGAAGCAATGGCTCAAATAGATTTTGTCCGAAAACCTACTTTGGACGATTATTTTGAAACCGACCGGCTAACACGTATTAAACTTTTAGAACGAATTAAAACATTATGAGCGGATTAGTAATGGCTGCCCAGTTGATTCTCGGGCTTTCAATAATTGTAACTTTACACGAATTAGGTCACTTTTTAGCGGCACGCGCATTCGGCATCAAAGTGGAAAAGTTCTTCCTCTTTTTCGATGCTTGGAATTTTAAGCTTTTCAGTTTCAAAAAAGGCGATACTGAATATGGCGTTGGTTGGCTTCCTTTGGGCGGCTATGTAAAAATCAGCGGTATGATTGACGAGTCGATGGACAAAGAGGCGATGAAACTCCCACCTCAACCATGGGAATTTCGCTCCAAACCGGCATGGCAACGGCTTATTGTAATGCTTGGCGGAGTGATTATGAATTTTATCCTTGGAATTATCATTTTCACCTTTGTCACGTTGCACTATGAAAAAGAATACCTTCCGGCAGAGTCAATCGACAATGGTATTTACGCCTATGAGCTTGGCCAACAGCTTGGCTTTGAAACCGGTGATAAAATATTGACCGTCAATGGAGAAAAAGTAGATCGTTTTAAAGACATCACCAGCCCGCTTAATCTGATGGGTGCCGACATTGTGGTTGACAGAAATGGCCAAGAGATTCATTTAGTCATTCCGGATACTTTTTATAAAAATTTCTCCCGATCTTATGATTTATTTATTGAACCTGACAATTTTAAATTTGAGATTGATAGCATTTTACCCGGCAGCAACGCCGAAAAAGGAGGTTTAAAATCAGGCGACCAAATTATTAAAGCCGAAGAAAAAATTATTACGTCGTATGGCGATTTCCGTTCATTGGCCAAGTCGCATAAAGGCCAAACTATGGATATTGTTGTCCTTCGTAATGCCGATTCCGTAAATCTCGTTGTTGCAGTTGACAGTTTTGGATTAATAGGTTTTTCTGCCAGCCAACCTCCTTATGAGAGAGCTAAGTATAACGTTGCTAAAGGTTTAAAATATGGAATAAAGGATGGAATTGGAGTTTTAACCGCTAATATAAAAGGTATCGGTCGCATTTTTAGCGGTGAAGTCAAAGCTACTGAATCGCTTCAAGGACCTATTGGAATAGCCAATATTTACGGTGGCGTTTGGATATGGCCCAAATTCTGGTATCTCACCGGACTCATCTCGCTAATTTTAGCTTTTATGAATCTTCTACCCATACCGGCTCTTGACGGCGGACACGTTATGTTTCTCACTTGGGAAGCCATTACAAGACGACAATTGTCTGATAAGTTTATGGAGAAAGCACAATTAGTGGGAATGGTAATTTTAATCGGTTTAATGGTTTTTGCCGTCTTCAACGACCTCCTAAATTATATCTTCAAGTAGTGACATAATCATGAATGTTCAAAATAATTACCGTATTGGTCCATTGCTTAGTAAAATCGACAGCCCCGTTGATTTGAAGAAACTTTCTGAAGATCAACTTCCTCAGCTTTGTCAAGAAATCCGTGACTATATTGTGGACACCTTAGCCGACAATCCTGGTCATTTTGGCGCAAGTTTGGGCGTTGTTGAGCTTACCGTAGCCATGCACTATGTTTTCAACACCCCTCACGACAAGCTTGTTTGGGACGTAGGGCATCAAGCTTATGGCCATAAAATACTCACCGGTCGCCGCGATAGATTTACAACCAATCGAAAATTAGGTGGCATCAGCGGTTTCCCAAAAATTTCGGAAAGCCCTTACGATAGTTTTGGCGTTGGGCATTCTTCAACCAGCATTTCAGCAGCGTTAGGGATGGCCATGAGTGCGAAACTTTCTGGCGAAAAAAACCGACAACATGTGGCCATTATTGGCGATGGCGCCATGAGCGCCGGTCAGGCTTTTGAAGGATTAAATAATGCCGGAATAACGAATACAAACCTCTTAGTCATTCTCAACGATAATAATATGTCGATTGACAAGGGCGTTGGTTCTTTAAAAGAATTTTTGTTGGATGTTACTACCTCTAAGACCTATAATCGCCTGAAGGACAAAACTTATGATGCTTTGGGAGTTTTAGGCACAAAAGGCCCGACACCTCGGCGCATCGTTTCCAAATTTATGCAGGCGCTTAAAAATATTTTCCTCAAGCGTAGTGAATACATGGAGTCGTTGAATATGCGCTATTTTGGCCCTATCGACGGCCATGATGTAGAACGCCTCGTGAAAGTTTTACGAAGCCTTAGCAAATTGCAAGGGCCTAAACTTCTGCACGTTATCACTAAAAAGGGCAAAGGTTTCAGCATGGCCGAAATGAATCAAACCACATATCATGCACCTGGACCTTTTAACAAAGACACCGGAGAAATCCTTAAAAAAGAATCCTCCAAGCCTACGGCTCCAAAATATCAGGATGTTTATGGAAAAACCTTGTTAGAGCTTGCCAAAGCCGATTCAAAAGTGGTTGGCATTACGCCCGCGATGCTTAGCGGAAGCTCTTTAACTATCATGCAAAAGGAAATTCCTGAACGTGTTTTTGATGTTGGTATTGCCGAACAACATGCCGTAACTTACGCCGCCGGTATGGCAATCAGTGGCATGATTCCTTTTTGTACTATCTATTCAACTTTCCTTCAACGCGCTTACGATCAGGTAATTCACGATGTAGCTTTGCAAAAACTTCCGGTAATTTTTGGCATTGATCGCGGCGGTTTAGTTGGAGCTGATGGCCCCACACATCATGGAGTTTTCGACCTTGCTTATTTGCGCGTCTTGCCGAATATGATTATTGCCGAGGCTATGAATGAAATTGAACTTCGCAATTTGATGTTTACTGCCAAAAACCAAAACGATTTTCCTTTTGCTATCCGTTATCCTCGCGGCAATGGTGTTCTTACCGACTGGGAAAAACCCATGGAACGATTAAAAATTGGAAAAGGAGAAATCCTACGAAATGGCGAGAAATTGGCCATTCTTACCCTTGGACACGTGGGTAATTTTGCCATCAGTGCAGCCGAAAGATTAGAAAGTGACGGTCATAAAATCACCGTGGCTAATATGCGCTTTCTTAAACCGTTCGACGAACCTTTGTTGAAAGATATATTATCAACTCATCAGCATATTATTACAGTTGAAAACGGTACTGTCGTGGGAGGCTTTGGAAGTCAAGTGATTGAAATGGCAAGCGAATTAGGTTTCAGAGGCAGCATCACTAAACTTGGCGTACCTGACCACTTTATTGAACATGGTACACCTGAAGAATTGATGGCCGAATGTGGTTTTGATGCCGCAGGAATTTACGCAAAAGCCAAAGAAATTTTAAAGTAATTCGTATGGAAAACCCTTATGAAGGACGCAAATGGATTAGAGAAGGACTCCTCTTCGGGGTTTTTATTTACGTAATAAATTTCCTTTTTATTCCGTGGGCATATAAAGATGAATTTAGTTTAAAAACCCTTTCCATTGGAGCAGCCGTAAGTCTATTTGGCGGTTTAGGGTTTGGAATCACCATGAAATACTTCTATAATTGGTTAGCCAAAAGAAAGAAGAAAAAGGAAAACTAATCTTCAAAATTTAAGAAAATCGTTGAACAAATCTATGTTTATTTATAATTTTGCCCTGAAATTAGCTCAAACAACAAACAACCATGAAATCCTCAGTTAAGGAGAAGGAAAAAGCAGAAGTGGACATTCTGGAAAAAGAAACAGACCTCTATGATTTGGTTTTGTTCAACGACGATTTCAACACCTTTGATTGGGTGATTGAAAGTCTTGTTGAAGTGTGCAAACACGATCCTTTGCAAGCGGAGCAATGCGCCTTTATTGTTCACTTTAAAGGGAAATGCACGGTTAAATCAGCCGACTTTGACACCTTAGAACCCATGCACCGCGAATTATCCAATCGAAACTTGACAGTAGATATTCTTTAATTTTCTTATGGAAATCCCAAAAACCACTAAAGCATGGCATTTGCCGCAATATAATTCCAATTTAATTCGAGCATTGATAAGCCTCAGAATTGAGGATCTTCCTTTGAACTCAGTTGGGGATAATGATGTTCTAATCGAAGTTGAAGCTGCCAGCATCAATCCTTCCGATTTGGCATTTTTGCAAGGTGGTTATCAGGTAGTTAAAAAATTGCCTGCTGTTCCGGGGTTTGAAGCTACAGGTTTGGTAATAGCTGCCGGAATGAATCAAACTCCGCTTATCTGGAAAAAAGTAAGCTGCTTCACGCAGGATGAACATGGTGGCGCTTGGGCAAAACATTTGATAACCACAGCCGACAACTGCATTATTGTTGACGACTCCTTAAATCTGCATCAGGCTGCAACTCTTGCCATAAATCCGCTCACGGCTATTGGAATGATGGAAATGGCCAAAGAGCAAAAATCTGAAGCACTGCTAATTAACGCTGCCGGAGGTGTAGTGCCTTCATTGCTCCGTCTTTTAGCCGAAAAGTCCAATATACCAACCATCAACATTTTCAGG
>JAFGWF010000240.1 GCA_016937295.1 Bacteroidales bacterium | reverse complement strand
GATGCAACCGCAGTTAATATTTTTTGTATCAGTACCGGTCCGGTAGAATCATCTTATTCCTTCACAATTACTCCAAACCAATGGGTTGGCTATGATATTCCAATGTCCACTTTCACCGGAGTTGATTTGGCCGATGTGATTCAGTTTAAATTTGATGGAGGTGCCGGAACGCAAACTATTTATCTCGACAACCTTTACTTCTACGTTGACGATACCGGAATAGGCGAAGGCATCTCAAAAGATGATTTGTTATTCTACCCAAATCCTGTTGAAGCCGGTCAAAATATTGAATTTAGCGAAGAAGTGGCAACGATTAAAGTTTTCGATTTATCCGGGAAATTATTGTTGCACCAAGATGCACATTCATTATCGACTTTCAATCTTTCCTCTGGAATGTATTTAATTCAATTATTGGATAAAGCCGGTAATTCAGCCTCTAAGAAATTATTAGTCAAATAGTTGGCTTTTAAAGTGATAGTTCTGAATAAAAAGGCTGCATTTATTTGCGGCCTTTTTTAAAACTTAAATTGTAAAAGATAATTATTAAATTTGCCGTTTGAAACCGAGTAATTATAACCATTTTGAAGATTAAAATATCCATAACATTCCTTTTTTTACTTATAGTTGGGTCTGGATTTGGACAGGATTTTCCATCTAAAGGCGTTCCTCAATTAGTGAATTTTTCTCCATCAGAATACCAAAATGCCGGTAAAATTTGGGATATTGAATCTGCTCCAAATGGCATTATTTACATGGCTACCGATCGTGGCTTACTTGAATACGACGGCCTGGATTTTACCTTACTTCACGGCAGCAAAGGCATTACACGGTCTGTATTGGTTGTCAATGATTCCACTATTTTCACCGGTTCGGATTTGGATTTTGGTCAATGGAAACGCGCAAAAAACGGGCAGTTTAAGTATCAAAGCCTTTTCCCTTTTAAGGATAATGTTCAAGATGGTATTGAGGAATTTTGGCATATTTTTCAACTCAAAGGATCTGTGGCGTTAGTTTCAACTTTTAATATTTACCTTCTAACTGATGGGCAACTCACTAAGATTCAAGCTCCTGCACGTATAAAACATAGTTATTTGCAAAACGAATCTTTGTTTGTTTTCGATGAAATGAACAGACTGTGGAAATTTGAGGATTTTAAATTTATTCCCCAATCGCACTTGCCAAATTCACGTATTCCAAATTTTATTGGTGCTTTTAAATCGTTGAATGATTTGTGTTTTGTTACTGAAAATCAAGGAGTAGTTTCTTTGAAAAATAATTCTGTAATCGAAATGGAATCCCCGCTTTCGGAGTATTTAAAAGGTGCAAAAGTGTTTAGTTTTGAACCCATCGGACAAAATTGGATTGGTATTGGCACAGTGCTTAAAGGATTGATTATTGCCGACTTAAACGGAAATATTCTCCACATCATCAATCGTTTTAAAGGTTTGCAAAATAACACCGTGCTTAGTTTGTATTATGCTCAAAATGGCAAACTCTGGATGGGTTTGGATTATGGATTATCCTGTCTTTATTTAAAAAATAATTTTTCGTATGTGTTTGATTATCGCGGCGATTTTGGCACAGCTTATACGTCTTTTCTTCATGATGATGATTTTTATTTAGGAACAAATCAGGGGCTTTATCAATGTAAATGGTCTGATTTAAACAATAATAAAGAATTCTTTTCCTTCGATTTAATCTCCAAGTCCGAAGGTCAGGTTTGGAAGATTTTTGGTTATCAAAATGATCTGTTTGTTGGTCACGATAAAGGTCTTTTTTTGCTGAGAAACAATACATTAATTCCAATGGATACCAAAGTTGGAATTTGGGATATGGTTTTTTTTAACGGAAATCTTTTTGTCGGCACCTATAACGGGGTTTCCATCTTTAAGAAGAAAAATGGACTTTGGACCTTTGAAAAAAAATTGGATTCAATCTCCGGCTCTTGCAAACAATTAGCATTCGACAAAGCCGGAAATTTTTGGGTAAATATTCCCAATTTTGCAATCGTTAAAGTGAAACTAAATGATGAGCTAATACCTATTCAACGTGATAATGTTTTTGATTATGATTCCTCTTGCAGCTTTTTGCAACTTGACGTGTTGACTGATAGTGTTTTACTGTTTGATGACACAAAGAACACTTTTTACTATTTCAATTCACAACGGTTTATTCCTTTTGAAGGCTCTGCTCTGAATGTATCGTTGAAAAACTCACTTGGTTGTTTCAATTCTTCTGTTTCTCTCGATAGTTTTTATAATTTTTTTCCGGTTAATAACGGTTTTGCTCTGCATAGAAAAGGGGATTTTTTCCAGAATTCCTTGTCCGCTCCAATAATAAAACGGGTTACTGCTTTTTCATCGGACTCATCATTTTCTGTTTCCTTACATGATTATATTTTATTCAAAAACAATAATTTACGTTTTGTTTTTGTCGTTCCGAACAGTGAGAATGTTTACTATCAATACCGATTGCATGATTTTGAGGAATGGAGTCCGGTAACACCAAAAACATTTGTAGAGTTTT
>JAFGWF010000239.1 GCA_016937295.1 Bacteroidales bacterium | reverse complement strand
GTACAGCAAAAATGACGAAAACATTGTTGGGTACGTATTCCGACAGACTGTTTTCGAAAAACTGGCTGAAGACAAACACAGTCTTACACTAAAAGACATCAAGCGCGAAATTGTGGTCGCTCCTAATTCCATCGAACTGTTTTCGTTATGGGAGAAGCTCCTGGAACAAAAAGAGCATATCGCGTTAATTGTGGACGAATACGGCGGCATGGATGGCATTGTAACTATGGAAGACATAATAGAAACAGTGTTGGGTCTTGAAATCCTTGACGAAAAAGACACCATTCCCGACATGCAAAAATATGCCCGCGAAAGATGGAAAATCAGGCAAACAAAATATACCCTGTTAAATAAAATCAATAGCCAGAAAGAACAGAACAAAAATTCGCAGGAGCCGGAAAAATAGTCTGCATATTCATTGCCTGAATCATCAGCCTCCAAACGCTATCGGCGCGTTGCAGCATTAAACACCTGCAAACGAAAGTATGTACTTATAAATGGGTAAAAATGATTATCTCTTTGAAACGCAAAACGATAATATTATTGATATTACAAATAGAAAAAGTATATATGCCTATACCATAAACCGTTACGTAAAGGCACAGTAGACAGCAAATTCAAGATAGATATTATCTTAACTTTGAATAGAAAATTTAAGGGATATGAATAGCACAAAATTAAATGATGAGTAACTCAAAAATATCCATACGTTTTTTTGATGACAGAGAAGTACGTGCCATTTGGGACGAAGAGAATTCAAAATGGTGGTTTTCTGTGTTGGATATTGTGGCTGTTCTTACCAACCAGGATGATTATTCGAAAACCCGCAACTATTGGAAATACCTTAAAGCCAAGTTGAAGAAAGAAAATAGCCAAGTGGTTAGTGCTACTACCCAGTTGAAAGTCCTTGCACCAGATGGTAAAAAGCGTTTAGCCGACATGTTGGATTATAATGGGATTATTGCCTTAGGTAAAGGATTCCCAGGCAAAAAAGCAAACCGTTTTATCGAATGGTTTACATTCAGCGATGAAAGTATAGATGGAAAAAGCAAAACAAAAGCATATGCAATGTTTGAAAGTTCATTTATCAACAGCATTGAAGTTGGGACAACGAAAGGATTGCAGCAAATACATGCCTATTTATTTGGCGGATTGTATGATTTTGCGGGACAAATAAGGCAGAAAAATATTTCAAAAGGGGGTTTTCAATTTGCAGTATCACACTTTTTAGGCACCACTTTAAAGCAAATAGAAGCGATGCCCGAAACTACATTTGACGAAATCGTAAATAAATATGTAGAAATGAATATTGCACACCCTTTTATGGAAGGCAATGGGAGAAGCGCCAGAATATGGTTGGATTTAATACTAAAAAAACGCCTTAAAAAATGTGTTGACTGGAGTAAAATAAGCAAGCAGGATTACATGAACGCAATGATGCTAAGTCCAACCAAAAGTAAAGTTCTAAAATCACTCCTGGAAAATGCGCTTACAACTAAAATCAATGACAGGGAAATGTTTATGAAAGGGATTGATTACTCATATTACTATGAAGAAAATAACTAACAAGAAACGATAAACCAGAAAACAACTAACCTCCAACAATTGTATATGGCAGACGGGGTTTAGCGGTACTGCAAGTCTGACAGGATTACACTTCGACCCCGAAATTTTGGGGCCGCCCGACCCACATAGAAGTGACATTTAGCGAACATAAGAAATGAAAATTGACCTAAAAGAAATTACTGAGAGTGTTTTCGAAATTCAGACAATCACAATCTGTCAAAAATTTCGCGAAGCTGCTATTATATATTCAGAGGAAGCATCAGACGAAATTGACGAATGCAAACTACTAAAACATACTGATGCTTTACTTTTTAAATTCACACTATCAGTAATCAATTTGGAATTCCTTTGGCGAATTTCTGAGAAGCAAAGTGTTGTCGACCTACCTAACGACATTGAAAAATTCGAATGGAATAATAGTAACTCGATTATCGATGCGGCATTTTTTGAAAGCACAATAATACAAATAAGAGCATTTATTGACTTTGCTCAGAAATTAGCTTGTGTGACCTTAGGTTACACCAAACCAATAGACGGAACAAGGGATTTCTACAAAATCCTAAATAAGATTGGCGGAAGTAAAAGCATTTTGGTTAAAGAAAGCTTTGAAGAAGTAGATAATACCTGGGGTGAATTGATTAGAAGCCTTCGAGATAAAATTGTTCATTATGACCTAATAAAGACCAATCATGAATATAGACCAACATTGAAAGGGAAGAACTATGAGGAATTTGCTCAAGAACTTACGAATAGTATGTTTTATTTCTTAATTGACCTATGCAAATTACTTTTTGGTATAGAGTGGATTTCAGGGACATTTAATGAATTCAAAAAAAGATACGCCCGCTAACAAAATGCATGAAATAATAGTAGCGATTGAAGTTGGAATTGAAATGAGTGGTGGACCCGGCACAGCCCTGGCTCCTTTTGCCATGATAGTCTTAAATATTAGAAATGAAATATGAATATTAAACTTATTGATTTAAGGGAGACAGATTTTAATGTTGTTAAAGCTATTTACGACCATTATATTTTAAACTCAACCGCAACTTTCCATACGGATTTAATATCGTTAGAAGAACTTAAAAGCGTAATCTTGGTTGCGCATCCAAAATATAAATCCTATCTGATTGAATACGAAGGTAAAACCTGTGGATATTGCTACATCTCTCAATATAAAAAAAGACAAGCTTACGACCGAACGGCAGAGATTACCATTTATCTAAAACCGGAGTATTCCGGAAAAGGGATCGGAAAAACAACACTGGATAAGCTTGAAAATATTGCCCAAAAGCAACGATATATGTGTATTAATTGGAATTATTTCGGGGGATAACCAGGGCAGTATAAAACTGTTTGAAAAATGTGGATATGAGAAATGTGCCCATTTTAAAAAAGTTGGTCAGAAATTCAACAAGATAATCGATGTAGTTGCTTACCAAAAAATAATTAATGAAATAACCATTCAGCCGTAAATAGCTGGCCACAGAACAATCAGAGGAGTTCTGCTCAAAAGTCACTGTTTGTTGGTAAATTTAATCCTGTTCCTCCGGTTCACCGCCTGGTTCTTCAAACGGATTTACCCCGTCGGTAAAAATAGGGTTGTTTGCGCGGCTTTCCTTATCGAGCGGAACATAGCCCTGCGGAACGGCCGATTCCGATGGGTCGTAAGGAAACACATCCACAATCGTACTCACTGCCATCGACGAAATTACATAAGGAATAACGAGATAACCCAGGCTCTCGTCGAGGCGTTTCAGCGCTTCGTG
>JAFGWF010000238.1 GCA_016937295.1 Bacteroidales bacterium | reverse complement strand
TGTAAATCTTATAATTATGTTTGATCGATTAGCATTGAAAGCGTTAGAAAAATGGTCCTTGTCAACCGGAAGGAAGCCATTGGTTATCAGGGGAGCCCGGCAGGTGGGAAAGACATCACTAGTGAAGGAATTTGCCAAAAAGTTTCCACATTTTATCCACTTAAATCTCGACTTTGATGAGCATCGAAAGATATTTGAGAATGATTTAAGTTTTGAGGAATTAATTGATGCGATTTTCTTTCTTTCTAAGATGCCAAAGGAAATAAAATCGACCATTCTATTTATTGATGAAATACAAAATTCCGGTAAGGCCATACAACTTTTAAGATATTTCTACGAGAAAGCCCCTGATTTACACGTAATTGCCGCCGGTTCATTATTAGAAACGACTCTTAACCGAAAAATTTCATTTCCTGTTGGGCGAGTTGAATATCTATTTTTAACTCCGGTCTCATTCCTTGAATTTCTTAGTGCTATGAATGAGAAGGAAATGCTTGACATGGTCTATCAGCGAAATGTCCCTGTTTATGCACATGATTCGATTAATAAATTATTTTTCCGATATGCACTTGTCGGCGGAATGCCTGAGATAGTTCAACGACTGTCGGAAACCAACGATTTAGCGAACTTGCAGTCCATTTATCAAAGCTTGATTTTGTCATACAAGGATGATGTTGAGAAATATGCACCTAATGCAAACTCTGTCAATTATATTCGACATATACTTACCACAGGTTTCTTTTTTGCAGGCCAACGCATTAAACTTGAGGGCTTTGGGTCTTCAAACTACCGTTCACGAGAAATTGGAGAGTCTTTTCAACTTTTGGAAAAAACCATGTTGCTTCGTTTAGTTTATCCTTTAACCCAAACGCAACCGCCATTTTCACCTAATAGGCGTAAGCTTCCACGGCTGCAATGGTTTGATATAGGTTTGGTGAATTTTATGGCAAATATTCAAACAGAAGTGTTTATGGCAAAAAATTTCTCGGATTCTTGGCGCGGCCTTACTGCCGAAATCATTGTAGGTCAAGAGCTTAAAGCTTATTGGAAAAATCTGTTAATCGAACCGGCTTTTTGGGTTCGTGAAGAAAAAAACGCCACCTCAGAAATAGATTTCGTTCTTCCTTACAACAATACCTTGATACCCATTGAAGTAAAATCAGGAAAAACCGGCAAATTGAAATCTTTACATATTTTTATGGATTTGGTTCCACATCATACGGCAATCAGAGTCTGGGCAAATCCGTTTTCCATTGAAGAAGCCATTACACCAACAGGGAAAAAGTTCAAATTAATCAATCTGCCCTTCTACCTTCTATCGCAATGGGAATATTTTGTTGGAGCTAATAACTAAAAAAGGTTTTGGATAAAATCAGCAGGTTAATTTTGTAAATAATTGATATAAAACAATTTAATAATCCATTCTTTTCATAAAGTATCCGATTAAAAAATATTACAAGAAATATGATAGGAAAGAAATATTTTCTATTTTTGCTATGCTTTCCAATAAGCTAATACTTGAATAAACTTACAGAAAGCTATTTTCATCAATAACTAACCATAATCAATATGATATAGAGATAATCAAATAAAGACATAGAAAGCGTTATTTTTCATAGATTACAAAAATCGCCAATTTTTACATCTCAACTTGAAAAATAAGACGCTCACGCTACGGCGTGGGCTTATCTTATTAGTTGAGAGGGTGTTTGGCGATACCTTGTAGTCTGTAAGAATGAGTCCCACGCTTTTTTTATTAGTATAAATCTTATTCTTGGGGCAGAATAAAAAAAACCACTTTAATTATGAAAAAATTTTTTACTTTGTTAGCCGTACTTATTACAATGAACGGCATGTTGTTTTCTCAAATAACTTTTGAGAAATTCTTTGATGATAGTTCTGAAGAGTTCGGAACATCAGTCATCGAAACTGCTAATGGTTACATGTTTTGTGGGACTATTTTAGATGATGTTAATGGCGATTATGACATTTTTGTCACTTCCACCAACTTAAATGGCATTGTAAATTGGACGAACATTTACACGAGCCTTGGAACAGGCGATGATGAGGCGACCTACATTAATGCAACAAGTGATGGGAATTTTGTCATTACAGGATTCACTACAGATCCAACGACTGGAGACGAGGATGTTTTTATCTTGAAAATTAACGCTTCCGGTACTGAACTTTGGAATGAAACTTACGATGGAGGAACCGGCGAAGACGATGGTGCTAATTACATCGTTGAAGGTGAAGCTAATACACTGTTGGTATGTGGTTATTCTTATGACGGAACTAATTCCGATATGTGGGTTTTTCAAACAAATAGTACGGGCACACAGATTTGGGATGAATTCTATGGATTAAACGGAGATGATGAAGCATTTTGCCTTATTGAAACTGTAGATAATGGGCTTGCAATTGTTGGTGAGTCTTATGACGATGTAAATGGTGATTATGATGGAGTTTTGGTAAAAACGGACAGCTTAGGAGTCGAAGATTGGACATATTATACAACAGGAACAGGTGATGAATCATTCAATGATATAATTATTGACAGTTATGGAGATTTTCTTGTTGTGGGAAAAGAAGAGGACATAACTAATTCAGATTATGATATTCTAATCGAAAATGTGTCATTTGATGGAAACACTATTTATTATTCACATAATTATGATTATTCTGGAGGTGATGATGAAGCTTATCGGGTTTATGCTGATGGTAGTGATGTTTATATTGTTGGTGAAGTAGAAGATGTTAATAATAATGATTTTGACGCCTATTTTGCTCATATCAACGATGCTACAGGCAACATTGTTGGAGATGTTTTGTACGGTGATATTCTTGATGATGGTTTCTCAGATTTTGATTTCACATCTGACCAAGGATTTATTTGTGTGGGTTATAGTCAAGCTTCGGCCACAGATTTTGATGTTTACCTTGTAAAAACGGATGAAAACGGATTGGTTACAACCAAAATTACCCAATCAATAAAGTATAGCAGCATAAAGGTTTATCCTAATCCAGTATCGGATTTTATAAACATTTCTGGAGCATTAAATTATGATAAGTTCGAAATCGTAAACTTTACAGGTCAAGTTGTTCTTGAATCTTCATATAATAATAATTCAATAGATGTAAGCAATTTAGAATCAGGAGTTTATTTTATAAATCTTTATTCAAATGGCAATAAATTTTCAAGCAAGTTTATAAAACAATAGTTTTTTTGATTTACAAAAAAAGGTTGGAATATAGTTTTCCAACCTTTTTTTTCGAAATAAATCAACATTAAAGTAACTTTTATTGCTGTTTTTAACCTACCCCAATCACTCTAACAATCCCATCATCGTTTATTCAGTGGCAATCAATCGTTCAACACTCCTTTCTTCCGACAGTTGCGCGGAATCGGTCTCAACTAAAAAGACGGGACGAATGATGGAATTTATTGTACTGCGTTTTTTTTAATCAATTTTTGACCATCCTGGAAGTTTTTTCGCTTGCTCAATCCAAGAACGAATCAACTTCTCGTCAAATTCCGATTCGCTTTTAATATCAATTCTTCTAGCTTGGTAATCCGTATTTCGATTCCAAGGGCCTGACATTTTGTTTACTGGTGGTTCAGGGTCTAAAAGTGTTCCTGCAATAAAACCAACTGCAAATTCATTCTTAAACGACCACATCGCTATCATCCAACCTTTGTCAGCTAGTCCGTAGAAAGGTACTCCAAGTGGTTGAGATGGTTTATGCCATTTAGTATTAAACTGTATATCGGGTATTAATTCTTTTATCAAACTGTCAACCTTTTGAGCTATTACACTGTGTTCAGGTTTTATTCCGTCAATCCAAGTTTTTACACTTTCTGATTTCATCTCAAAATCCATTAGTTGTTAAAAAAAGTCCTTCCGAAAGTTCAAATTTGTTGATCTGTTTTTGAATCCGGTTCACCAAACCGAGCTTTCGTTTCTAATTCAAAAATAAGTATTCTTTTGGGTTGTGGTTCGGTAAATTTTGCACGGTCATCTTCCAAATGATTACGGCTGATTTTCTGGCTGTGGCCGATATGGTCGAGGCTCGCCCAAAGCTTTAGTTATTAAAAATATACCGAATGAAAACGATGGGCTCCTGCATTCCATCCAATGTTTGGAGGTTAGAAAAAATTATATCTAACGACTTTCTAATCAATTAGTTGATGGCGCTGTCGAAATTTTTAATTGCGAAGTCCGAATTAGATAATTTTTCTTTCTGCTTAATCAAGTCGGCGAATAAAAATGAATAATAAAGTGGAATATTTAACAGTCCTTCGTTATACTCTAAACCTTTGAGTGAAAAACGAATGTTTAATTCAGGACTATATTTTTTACGAAATACTTTCAAACTTTGCCCTTTCACTTGTTCGCTCCATAAATGTGCAATTTAATCACATTATTGTTACTATAAATGTGATTTATTTTATTATTGAAATGTCCTTGCTATTTACCATTAAAAAAAAGCGGTCAAAATCATTAGGTTGAGGACTGGGGATTAGGAATTATTTCAACGGATTGGAGTGTGTTTTTGTTGCCACTAATGCACGA
>JAFGWF010000237.1 GCA_016937295.1 Bacteroidales bacterium | reverse complement strand
GATCCAAAACTCCTCTTGTTATGCCTGTCTCCTTATAAAATCTATACTTTGTAATACCAATGTATTCAAGATATTTCAAAATATTCTTTTTTATAAGCGAATTTTCTTGCATAAAATTTTGATTAGACGAGATAAATTGTTTAGTTTTGTCGAATACTTCAAACAAATGTAGGAAAAAATGACAATTGACGAAATTAAAAGCAAGAAAAAACCCGGCGACATAAAAACTGCCGGTGAAATGATCGGGATTACTCAAGGCAATGCTTGGGTTGCTCTTCATAGACCTGGATCGAAACACCACGAACGAATAGTGAATGTGTTGACTAAGATTATTGAAGGACGCGAAAAAATTGCTAACGAAGAACAAAATTTATAAAATGAGAAGACGACTAATTAAAACTAATTTTTTACTCAGCTTATTTGCACTCACAATTGACCCGGATCACTCTTCATTTACTGCAGTGCTGATTGCATTTAGTTACTTCATTGTATCAGCTCTACTCTTTAACTATGCATCAGAGCATGGGTGGCTTGAAAACAATACTGCCGAGAATAAATAATTTAACTACTATGTATAAAAACATTGATGGAACAATTACACTTACGGTTAACGACTGGCTAAATGCCGGTTTAACAGCGGATCAGTTTAAAAACGATTCCAAACGCCGTCAATTGGAAATATTTCGTCGTGGCATCTATGGTAATACGCTGATTAATGTAAAAAGCATCAAACGCCCCGACAGATTGATGAAACTGGAGAAAGCTTATGGCCAGCTGGATGAGAAAGCTGTTAAGTCAATATTTCATGTTGAAATAGATACTGAAGCTCGCGATTATTACATTAAATATCGCAAACCTGATACAACTCCACTTGATCCTGCAAATATTGAAAAGTACACGAATAGAGCATCAATTTTTAATGCGATTAAAAAAGGTTTAAATAAACAAATAGCCGCCCGAGCTAAATCTGGTAAACGCATCAACAAAGGTACATTTTGGAAGCTGGCAACCGATTGGTATATGAATCAAATGATTACTTATCCAACGACTCCAATATCTAATGAAAGAGCATTGAAAAGAGCCTTTGATCAATATCTGGTTGATGGCTACTATTCAATCATTCATAAAAATGAGGGAAACGATGCCGCCAGGAAAGTATCCGTATCAATTGAAAAGTTACTTATGGCATTGTGGCGCAATAGCGATAAACCATTTATTAATGAAGTCCACGAGCAATACCTGCAGTTTGTATCTGGCGAACGCGAACTTTTCGATGATAAGACAGGCGAGATTTATCGTCCATCAGATTTCAGACAAAAAGGCCGGGCAATGGAAATAAGTGTGGCCACAGCTTGGAACTACTTAAAAGATGTAGTTAATGAAACAATTACATACACGGATAGGAATGGGAATTTTGACTATGTAAACAAACGCCGACCAAAACAACATCGCAAACTCGGACAATTCTCCTTGAGTAAAATTTCAATGGATGACGTTGCAATGAGCCGCAAAAGTGTTCGAGGATGGGTTTATAAATACATATCCGTTGATGTTGTGAGCAGTTATTGGTTCAGACCAGCATACGTGGTTGGCAAACCATCTCACGATACTGTTATTGAATCGTTCAGAAATATGTTTATCGAGCTTCAGGAGCTTGGTCTTCCAATGCCAGGTGAATTAGAAGTTGAACATCACTTAATGAAAGATATGTCCTGGCTTGGCGATGTATTTCCATTTCTTCGCTTCGCAAAAAGCTCTACCGACAAACGTGCTGAGCATAAGATTAAAGAGTTAAAATACGGTGCCGCTAAAAAAGCCGGACATACCCGGGGCCGCTGGTATGCAAAACACGAAGCCTGGCGTGCTGTCCGGAATAAAGTCTCCGGAGACTATGTAGATCCGCTTTATCAGCCTCAAACTATTGTTGCCGATGACCTGGCTGATATTGAAAAGCACAACAACAGCTTACATCCATTGCAAAAGACTTATCCTGGAATGACTCGTAAACAAGTCTTTTTATCACAAATTAATCCAAATTTAAAGGCGATTGAACCTTGGTATTTATACAAGTTCATTGGCAATTCAACAGATACCACCATTTATAACAATGATTATTGCCCGGTAAATCAGGAGACCTTTGAATTAGTAGATTTCGACAGCTTATCTCGATTGAAACCGAACAACAAACAGGTAACTGCTTATTGGCTTCCTGAGTCCGATGGATCGATTCTAAAGGTATATCTATACCAAGGGGACACCTACATAGGCGAATGCTTAAATCGCTCGCAATTCGATTACAACGAAAATACAATAGAGCGCACTGACAAAGATACTGATGCCATGTTACATCAAAATAAACGCCTTACAAAGTATGATAAATTTATTAATAGCAAACGGCATGAACTGCCTCACCTCGCTTCTATTTCTGCTGAAACATCAGCAGAAATAGAAGCCCTTAATGTTCAAATAATTGAAAATCCTCAACCAAAAGGATATGAAATGGATGAGGATTATGAAACAACAGATTGGGCCAGCAAAGCTCGCGCAAGTTTATAAACTAAAATAACAGAACAATGACCGTTACACCAGAATTAAAACAAAGAATTTTAACTGCCTTGCAAATTAACCGCAAGAACTTCAATGGCTCCGATGCTAAATACGCAGTGACTTTAGGAATAAATGGCGCTCAGTATAGCCGAATTAAAAGAGATGATACGGATCATGTATTATCTGATGCAAATTGGATAAGCCTGGCGCGAAGATTAAATGTGAATTTGAGTAAAGAACAGGATTGGAAGATTGTTAAAACACCCGTTTTTGAGTTTATCTCAGCACAACTCGAAATTTGTCAAAAACACGGAGCCAGTTCCATGCTTTGCGATTTGAGCGACATTGGAAAATCTGAAACTGCAAAGCATTATGCCGCTACACATAAAAATGCCGTGTATGTTGATTGCTCTCAGGTAAAAAGTAAGCAACTCCTGATCCGCTTTATTGCCAAAGAGTTTGGAGTGGGCAGCAATGGCCGCTATGCAGATGTTTACGCCGATTTGGTTTTTTACATCAAAACATTGCCAGATCCTATTATTATTCTCGATGAATATGGCGACATCAGCTATGAGGCACTTCTGGAAAGTAAAGCTCTCTGGAATGCCGTATCTCAAAACTGTGCTTTTTACACGATTGGAGCTGATGGCTTGCAAGAAACAATGCGAAGAGGCATTGCCAAGAAAAAAGTAGGCTATGTAGAGCTGTTTTCGCGCTACGGAAAAAAGTACGGCAAAGTAGTTCCTCATGGAGAAGAGGATGCCCGAAAGCTCTTAATTCAAAATGCATCGATGATTATCAAAGGAAATTCAACAGCAAATGTTTCTGTTGTTTTAAAAGGCATCATGGGTGAAGATGGTCGCCCCAGCCTTCGCCGAATTAAAAATGAACTATTGAAAGTACTCTGATGTTATGCGCAAAGCCTATTCTGTTGATAATGTTCTCAACGCAAAGTTTAACCGACTTGAATTTGAGGGCAAATGGTTGGATGCTGTCGGTAGGCCAGAGCTGGCCGGCACATGGTTTATTCAGGGAGATATAAAAAACGGAAAAACAACCCTATCGATGCAATTAACAAAATACCTTACACAGTTTAGCAGAGTAGCCTACAATTCCGTAGAGGAAGGTTTATCAGCCACTATCCAGGAAGCTTATATACGTGAAAGCATGCAAGATGTGTCTGGTGGTTTTTTATTGCTCGATAAAGAAACACCCGCAGAATTAATTGTTCGCCTTCAGAAACATAAATCACCAGCTATAACTGTAATTGATACAGTTCAGTTTTGGGATTTGAAATGGAGCGAATACAAGAAAATCAAAGCCCTTTTTCCTAAGAAACTATTTATTTATGTGAGCCACATGGAAGGAAAATTACCTGCCGGAAGTGTTGCCCGAAAAATATGGCGAGATGCCAATATAGCTTTTGTAGTGGAAGGATTTAAGGGATTTCCAGTGAGCCGGTATGGTGGTGGAGAACCTATCGTAATAAATCAAAAGTTAGCCGATGCTTATTGGGGCTTAGAGTCATAACCTATAAAAATTAAAGCAATGAAAACAACAATGGATCACAATGAAGGGTATTTAAGGAAGCAATTTTATATGCTTCTTTCTAAAGCAGGTATTGAGCACAAAAATAAAATTCAATTTTTAGCAAAATACAATGTAACAAGTGAGTATTCACTCGATGCTCATCAACTATTGAGCTTATGCAATGATGTTGAAAAAATTGCCTTTTCAGCTGCTGCCGAAATGGATAAGTATCGCAAAGGATTAATCGCTGCTATTGGAGCCTGGCTCCGGGCCATGAATCAGGAGGAGAATATTGGCAAAATTAAAAGCATCGCTTGCAGGGCAGCCGGAAAAGAAAGTTTTAATTCAATAAGCAAAGAGCGACTTAGATCGCTCTATTATGCTTTTGTAAAAAAGCGGAAAGACCTTCAGTTTGTAACTGAATTAACGAGTGAAGAATTAAGTTATCTGACTTTTAACAACTAAGCCAATGGGATACAACCGGCGATATTACTTAAAGCAGGTTATCAAAGTGCAAGCTATCATCAAACAGATGGAGAAGCTTGGTATTCCTTACACCCGAATTTACAAAGACTACATAGAAGATCAATTCGATATCAGCTACTCAACTTATACAAATTATTTAACAGTGAGTGATCCGGAGGATCAACTCAAAGAATTGGAAGAGAACATTTATAAACAAAAACAATTAAAAATCAAAAAAGATGCAAAATGATTTATCAAAATTGCCGGACAATGAATTACTCGCTGAATTGGAACGGCGCGAAGCTTCTAAAAAAGAGGCTTTAAAAAAGAAAAAACTTGATTACGAATCAGATCGAGATGATTTGGTAAACTATCTGCTAACCGATGCTTTAACACTTCATGCGCAGCTACTCATGTTTAAAAATGTGGCTGTTGAGGAGTTGGAAGCTTTTTACGAAAAAGCCAAGCAATATGGTGATGTACGCTCGCACAGCAAAGGTGGTTTTAGCCTTCGCTCAAACGATGGCAGGTATAAAGTTGTTTTGGAGCGAAATACGAAAGTTGAATTGGATGAGCGTGCAAATATGGCCGAAAAGCTTATTCGTGAGTTCCTGGGCGACATGGTTAAAAAACGCGACCAAAAAGCATACGAAATTATTACCACACTGCTTCAACGTGGCAAGGATGGCAAATTTAATCCAGCTGCAGTTGCTGCCCTTTTGAAGTGGGAGGATAGTTATGATGACGAACGCTGGGTTCGTGCAATGGAATTATTCAAAGAATCTCATAATCTTACGGTAATAGGCATGAATGTGAGCTTTTACCGGAAAAATAATGAAGACAAGGATGAGGCAATAAGCCTGAGCTTTTCTTCTCTTCCGGTGGCTGATATGGAGCCTGAAGATGTCTCGGATAATAGTGATAATACGGGTGGCTCAACTTAGCCTCTATCCCCGTGCGAAGTAATTATACCGATTGACGGTTTCCTCTGCTCTTAGGAGTTGGTTAAGGTGGGTTCGACTCCCACTGGAGGAACAAACAATACTAATCTAAACTAAACTACACATGAAAAACAGAATGCCATCAAAAAAAGCCCAAGGAAAAAAAAGCACTTATTTAGGGGCGCATCATGGAAATGGAAAATCATCATCCGTGTCAAGGATGAATTCGCGTAATCCAAACCCGATTCCTCATTCTTCAAAAGTTGGAGCCGGTCACGATAATGCCAGCATTAGCCGGAACTTCATTGTATCTCCCAGGACTAAAAAAAAAACAATGCTGAAAAAGTTTTAAGACATTCTAAAGCTGCTTAATTATGAAAAAAGACATCACCCTGGAGGAAGTTATGATAACGCCTCTTTTCGAAACAAATTTTAACAATGCCCTGCGCGATATTGAGCAACGACGCGCCAATGTGATTGGCCAAGGCAATGGCTTTCGGTTGAAGTCATCGGCTTATTCTTCGCTTAAAAGACGAGAGATGATAAACCTGAGCACAATGGTTTGGGAGTTGGATCAGATCCTAAAAAAGACAAGCGATCTCCCATCCATCGAAAGACAATGGATAGAAGCATTTATGCGGGGAGTGGTTGCCAAGACTTTGGAGGGGATGCGCCGTCTCGACTCCGCCACCTCGGCTCCGCTCACCTCGGCTCCGCTCGGTGAGCCGGCTCCAATTGGTGGCTGCACCACTCCCAGACACCAGAAAAAAACAAAGAAAAATGAACAAAATAATTGATCTCAGCGAAGAGAAGAAGGCGGAGTTGCTCGAATTGTATTATTACAAAAATGTGCAATTGAAAGAGTTAGCCGCCCGCTTCGAACATCCATTTCACCGTGTTTCGAAAATAATTTCTGCTGATATTTTAAAACGCCAGGGCAAACCTTATGATGAACGTTAATAGCAAGATTAAGTTGGAGTTGAATAGAGATGAAATACAGTCGTTGCTCAATATTTTGAGTAATTACAATGTGTTTTCGTTGCAGACAAGAAACATCCGCTATATGGTTTCGGTTTTGTTGGGGAAGTTTCATCTTAAGATTGCTGCCTTACAAGTCTCCGGAGCCAAGACCCACACCATAAGCCTCTCAAGCGCGCAAGCGGCTGCGTTTGATGAGGCTTTTGTTCAAACGCCATTTTTGGAGATGTCATATCATTTAAATGAATATGAGGAAGTGTTGATAGACCGCATTATTTACCTAATAAACTCACAATTATGAGATATATCATTACAGGAACTACCAGCGCGAGCCTGGTTGTGGAGTACGACGAAGATCAGGTATTGACTAAAATAGAATTTAAAGATACGGCCTTGGGCCAGGTTAATTTTATGCTTGATAATATCCCGGCTCTTGAAATAAAGCTTGAAACATTTGCTCAGAAACACAAGCTTAAGATATCCAGGGTACAGGAAGATTTAAGTTTTGAAGCATTTTGGACAGCTTACAAATACAAGGTTGGAAAAAAAGCAAGAACCGAAAGGCTCTGGAAAAGCTTAAGCAACCAGGAGCGGGAGTTGGTTTTTATTTCACTTCCACGTTACCAGCGTTTTGTTGCGTTTAAAAATCAGGAAAGTGCCTATGCGGAGACTTTTTTGAATAATAAGATGTGGGAAAACGAATACATTTTAAAATAGAATTAAAAACGCTTTAAAAGACTTTACAATGGAATTAATTGCAGAAAAAGATTACTCGAGACAGGTCACACGATTTTGGTTAAAAGAAAAGCGAGGAGACCAGATTAATATTATTGGACTAACGAATGGCCAGCTTACGGCTACCCGCTTAAATGCCTTAGAACCCGTTGCGGTAACTATCAATCCACTGTTAGAAATGCCAATGCCTTTTGCAGCCGATTTTCTGGCCGCAGTGGCAAAGTATTTAGATCAGGAAGGCATTCATCCGGAGAGTCAGAAATTACTCGAGGGAAAGTTAATGGCCAGCGAGCGGCACCTGGATGATTTACGGAAACATTTCGATTTATTGTTTACCAAGACGGTTAATGGCCACTAATGCACGAATAAAATGAAAACAATAAAAGTAAAAAATTCAATCTTTCAAATATCCGGCTTTACAAATGGATTTGCATCTTATGGTAAAAATGCGAACGGACGCTATCGAATAGAGGCCAATTTAGATTGGGGCCTTGGCAGTACTGCTTTTGTTCGAATTTACGAAGGCAAGAAAAAACCAATGTTCCGACATTTGGGAATTATAACGGCCTTGCTGGTTCCAATTACACCATTGTTTATTATCGCGATATTTCTACTCGCCCTCGCATCGATCTACATAGAAGGTGCGATCAATTTTTATAAAGATAAAACCTGGCAAAATTCAGTGAGGGCATTCAACTGGCTAAATATAGGCTTGGTAATTATCTTAATAGTCCTGAATATCATTCAATTGATTTACTAAAAAAACGAAACCAATGAAAACATACGAATTTTTTACCCCCAAAACCTCCATGATTGTCCAAAACGAAAACATTAGCCAGGCGCTGGTTGACTTTAGGTTGAGATATGGGCATGATGATATTATTGCCATAGTAGATCTTAAGCTTGAAGCCGAGCTGCGCATCACTTCCAAAGAAGTCCCCTTTAAATGGGTGTCTTTTATTTTTGGAACCACAAACCCGCCCAAATATGGCAAGTATCTTATTTGCAGACGCGATGGGAAGATTCATTGGGAAACATGGAACGGCAATGGCTGGGCATACAACCACGATGAGATCAGGTATTGGGCTGAAATTGTGGCACCGCTTATTTTGAGGAAGACATTGAAGTAAGCTCACCTCGACTTCGCTCGGTGAGCTGCCGCCCGCTGAGCTTACCTCGGCTTCGCTCGGTGAGCGGTTCGCTCGGTGAGCTTACCTCGGCTTCGCTCGGTGAGCTGCCGCCCGCTGAGCGGAGTCGAAGCGGGCAGGAATAAACGAAATAATAATAATCATTCACTGGTAAACTTAAATTCCAAAAATAATGCTCAAAGTAATCATAGAAAGCCCCTACGCGGGCGACATTACCAAAAACATAGCATACGCCCGCAAGTGCGTATTGGATAGCTTAAAACGCGGCGAAGCACCCATAGCCTCGCACCTGCTGTACACCCAGCCGGATATTTTAAACGATGATATTCCGGAAGAAAGAAAATTAGGCATTGCCGCAGGTTTGGCATGGAAGGATGTGGCTGATCTGCATGTTTTTTATACGGATCTGGGTTGGAGTGATGGTATGCAAGAGGCGCACAGAGATACAAATTTGGAAGTTGAATTTAGAAACTTAGATTAATGGCCACGAATTCACGAATTAATAAAAGATAAAATATGAAAACAACAGACAAAAAAACAGGAATTGTAACCGCAACGGTTGAACAATTAAAATCAATAG
>JAFGWF010000236.1 GCA_016937295.1 Bacteroidales bacterium | reverse complement strand
CCGATGCGCTTTATTTTGGCTTGCACAATACCATTCAAATGTATCGCCGACTTCTGAATATTTATCCTTAAAATTGACTTATGAAATTGTTTTACAGAGAGTTTGGTGAAAAAAACAAACCCGCGCTAATCATCTTGCATGGTCTATTTGGCATGAGCGACAACTGGGTAAGTTTGGCTAAAATATTCTCTAAAAACCGTTTTGTAATTGTGCCTGATTTAAGAAACCACGGTAATAGTCCACATACCGATGACTTCGATTATAACTTGATGGTGGAGGATATTTTGGAACTTTTAGAGACGAAAAACATAAAAGATGCTCAGTTTCTCGGGCATAGCATGGGTGGAAAATTGGCGATGAATATTGCTTTGAATTACCCTGAAAGGATTAATAAGCTAATCGTGGCAGACATGAGCCTGAAGGAAGGTGAGCTCCGCGACATTCACGCGACAATTCTCCATACCATTGCCCGCACCGACCTTACCAATTTCAGCTCTTTTGGCGAAATTGAAGCTTGGTTCGATACCTTTATCGACAAAAAGAAAGTGGTGCTGTTTGCCTTGAAAAACATTAAAAAAGGGGAAAACGGCCAATTCAGTTGGAAACTAAATTACTATTCCCTTTTCCAGAACACACATAAAATAATGGAGCAGGTAGTTGGATTTGAGCCATTTACAAACCCAACCTTATTTATCAAAGGAGGTGATTCAGACTATATCAATGAGGAAGACATTCCTGAAATCAAGCAATGGTTTCCGAATGCCGAAATAAAAACCATTGAAGGAGCATCACACTGGGTTCATGCCGACAATCCAAAGATTTTTGTTGAAATGGTAAATGAAAAAATCAGTTTGTAGGTAAAATTTTCAATTTCTGGACAAAAACTATACTTATAGTCCGTTGCCTAATAAACTACAAATATGGATTTTTGCCCTTATGGACATTAAAGAGAAAATCGGTTTAAGACTTAAGGAGCTTAGGAAATTAAAGGGACTTAGCCAGGAAAAATTTGCCTTTGAATGCGATCTTGACAGGACGTATATAGCAAGTATTGAACAAGGGAAAAGAAATGTTTCTATGGCCAATATCGAAAAAATTTCTAAAGCTTTTGGTTTATCTATCTATGAATTTTTTAATTCAGAATTATTTTTAAAATGATTGTAATTAATGACTTTGTTGTTTTAAAAAAGAGCTAAGTTTCTATAAATTTCTCCTAAAATAAATTCTACATTTGCACCGCCTTATGGTCCGGGAAACCGGTGAAAAGGGAATGCCGTGAAAATCGGCAACAGTTCCCGCTGCTGTAATCTCTTGTAATGATTTGAAAACGCCACTGTTGAAGCCCTGACAACGGGAAGGCTCAAGTCCTGAGAGTAAGTCAGAAGACCTGCCATAAAGCCTAAATTTACATCATCGCTTTCGGGATAAAAGCTTGAAACAAAAGATTTCCTTTGTTTTATTTACCCCGTAAGTTTTGAGGATTAGAGTATTAACCTTAAAATTTACATTATGAAAATTTTTACTTATCTTTTAGCAATCGTAGTTTTGCTAAACTCGGCCAATATTTTTGGCCAAACAACCTCTTCTTTCGACGATTTGAGCCTTCCTGCCGACAGTTTTTGGAACGGTGCGGACGGGTCAGGCGGATTCAATTCAGGCAATGCGTTCTTTGTAAACGACTATAATGCCAGTTGGCAATCGTGGTCTGGATTCTCTTACAGCACCAAAACAGACTCTATCACAGCAGGTTATACCAACGAATTCAGTTCTATAACTGGTTCAGGCTATTTGAGTTCGGCCTATGCGGTTGCTTTTGTGTCGAGTTATGGCGGTCCAACCTTTATCGGGTTGCGCAATTTAGCCAAAGGTAAATCGGTGAATGGATTTCGCATCTGCAATTCGACATATTCCTACCTTTCGATGAGGGATGGCGATGCGGTTGCGAAAAAGTTTGGCGGAGTCACCGGAAACGACCCGGATTGGTTTCGTCTGACAGTGGACGGCTATCAGGAAGGAGTCTTTACTGACTCGGTCGATTTTTACCTTGCTGATTTTCGTTTTTCGGACAATAGTCAGGATTATATTCTTAAAACATGGGAATGGGTTGACCTCACTAATTTGGGGCCTGTGGATAGCTTAGTTTTCAGATTCAGCTCGTCAGACATTGGAAGTTGGGGAATGAATACACCTTCCTATTTTTGCATGGACGACTTCACAACTTCGGATGGCGTTGGAATTCAACAAGCTACTATGGACATAAAGATGGCCATTTATCCAAATCCGGCCACCGATTTTATCCAAATAGAATCTTCAGACCCTATAAATCAAATCCAAATATTTGATCAAACAGGTAGATTAATTAGAGCTTTAGTTATTGAAAACGAATTATTTACGAAAGTGAATTTGAAAGAAATACCATCTGGAATTTATTTTTTAAAGGTGGTAACCAATAAAGGCTATCAGATGCAGAAATTGGTTATTGAATAATCGAAAATATCAGGGCTGAATTTTCGATTAGAGAATTATAACTTCGTCTATATATTTAATTACCATATAGTTACTGACCTTATCTGTGAGTTTTTCATTGATAAGGTCTTTAATTTTTTGGCGATTATAAACCAACTCTTGCTTTAAAGCTGGCGAACTCACTTTAATATATAGTTTCTGTTTCCGAACAAAAATATTATCAGTCATGCGGGCAACTTGCCTCCCGACCATTTGCTCGTACAGTGCTGTAATCTCAGCTTCAAGAAATTTATCTGCAATAACCCCTTTGGAAGTGATTCGCTGTAATATTTCCGCCACAGATTGCTCTTCGTAATATCTTGAGGTCGAGCTCCATCCTCCCTTTTTCTTCTTATCCTCAGCCATTGGCAATTGCTCCTCTTTTTATTTCAAAAATCTTAGGTTCTACTCCAATCGTATCAAAAATCAGCTTAACGCGTTCCGAATTTGTATCGGTAATAAATATCTGTCCAAACTCATTTCTGCTGACTAATTTCATCAATTGCTCAACGCGATGTATATCCAATTTATCAAAAATATCATCTAAAAGAAGAAGTGGTTTATAGCCTTTTTTAGATTTAGTGTATTCAAACTGAGCTAATTTCAAACTCACCACAAAAGACTTTTGTTGCCCTTGACTGGCAAATTTCCTTACTTGCAATCCATTGATAGTCATCTCAATATCATCTCGATGAATCCCTGAAACCGTATGGCCTGACAGCAAATCGCGCTGTCTGTTTTGCTGCAGTAATTCTGCGAAATCCTCCTCTAATAATTGAGACCGGTAATTCATCTCAATAGGTTCGTTATTGCGAGTAATGAAGGCATAAAACTCACGAACAAGTGGCATAAAATCCGTTAAGAATTTTCGCCGAATAGCAAAAATCTGGGTGCCAACCTCAACCAATTTCTGATCCCATAGTTCCAATTGGAGACTATCTGCTCCCCGATTTTCGCGTAGATATTTCAAAAAAGCATTTCGTTGAAGTAACACTTTGTTATAATCAAGCAAAAGGTCGAGGTAGGATTTGTCGAACTGTGAAATCACTCCGTCAATATATTTTCGCCGGTCTTCGCCGGCTCCATTGATTAGATTTGAATCGACAGGACTAATGATGATTAACGGGAAAAGACCAATATGATCGGCCATTCGAGAGTACTCTTTATTATTGATTTTAAAATGCTTACGGTCTTCATTTTTGTAAGCGCAGCTCACCTGATCAATTCCGTCTAAGGCATTTTTGTATTCCCCTTGAAGTAAAAAATAATCCGAATTGTTGTTTACGTTGCCGGAGTCCAAAATATTGAAGTAACTTTTGGTAAAAGATAGATAATAGATAGCGTCTAAAACATTCGTTTTTCCGGCACCATTATTACCGGTAAACACATTAACTTTATCCGCGAATTGAAATAATGTTTCCGTATAATTTTTGAAATTATTGATTTTGAGTTTGTTAAGCTGCATCGAAAAATTGTTTTACCAAAGGACAAAGTTAGGCAATTCAACTAACCTTTTACGCAATAATATCAACCAAATAAAAAATGCCGGATGAATAACCGGCATTTTTCTAAAAAATGAATTCTTTATTTGTGAATCACAAAATCCCTTTGTGAACGAATCATCGATAAAGACTGAGAATTGTAATTTTTAGCTTCGTGAATTATAGCAAGATAGAGAATCGATGCTTTTTTGCTATCCTGTTGTGATTTTATGCGCTTAACTTGATTAAGACTTAATTCAGCTAAATAATTGCTCAATTCAACAGAATATGCTTCAATTTCTGGAAGACGTTCGTATTCACCACTTTCCACAATAGATTTCATGTTGTCGGTAAGTTTACACAACATATCTTTCAATCCACGCAACTCCTCAATTTGAGTGAATGAAATATTAATGTGTTTATTCTCAAGGTGATCAAGCATTATCTTTCCTGCAAACTCTTGTGTATGAGCCATTTCACGAAGATAATCGAGAACTTCAATATAATAATGTCCGGCCTCAGGTAAATCATCTTGAATGTTTTCAACCGATCGATGCATGTCCTTCTTGAGCTTGCGCGATTTTTTATTAATCTCTTGTATTTGCTTAAAATATCGTCTCATTTCTCGTGTGTCTTCCACAAAAAGGCTATTGAAAATCCCTTTAAACATGGATGAAAAATGGGTTAGCGACTCAACAATTTCAGTCTTACAACTTTCAATCACCCCTTTAGTTGCAACACTTTCAATAATATGTGTTGATGCCTCATCTGTTTTTTCTTTCTTACTTTGATTACGAGTGGATTTCCAAATAATAAAACCTAAAATTCCAAGCATTAGAATAATGCCAAATATTCCGGTGTAAAACAATAGATAAGCCACACCAAAGGAAATAGTTAAAGCCACCAAAGCAGTAAAAAACCAACCTAAAACAACCATTAATACGCCGGTAATGCGAAATACTGCTGACTCTCGTCCCCAAGCTCTGTCGGAGAGTGAGGTGCCCATGGCAACCATAAATGTTACATAAGTAGTTGAAAGTGGCAATTTATTACTTGTGGCATAAGCAATTAGAACGGCTGATACAATTAGATTTACAGAAGCGCGCAATGAATCAAAAGCCGGAGCGTCTTTACCTAAAGCCTTCGTCCTTTTATTATATTGCGACTGATCGAATTGCTTGTTAATGAAGTTGTTAATTCCTTTAGGGAGAATGGAGACTATGGTGTTATTAAGAGCAATTGTTTGGCGGATAATGGAACGGGCAATGGGTGAACTGCCAAATTTTTCGTCACCTTCGTCCTGACGACTTAAGTCCACCGAAGTTTTTACCACATTTCGAGCCTTCTTCGACATCCAAAGTGTTATGACCATTATTACTCCGGCAATTAGAAGAAAATAAACAGGTGTTTTAACTTTTGCTGCTAAACCACCCATCATAAAATTCTCCGGACTTAAAAACGAAACTTCCGGCTGATGGATAAATTGTTTAAAAGATTCATAACCGGCCAAAGGCACTCCAATGAAATTGACTAAGTCGTTTCCGGCAAAAGCCATAGCTAAAGCAAAAGTTCCAACAATGACGATGATTTTGAGAATATCAATTTTCAATAGCCACCGAAGTATTTGAAGAATTATAGTCCAACCGGCAAAACTTAATAAAATTATCTCATTAGCCCGATGTTTCACCATTTCTTTAAGGGGCTCGCCAAAAACTATCATATCGGCAAAAATGGAATCTTT
>JAFGWF010000235.1 GCA_016937295.1 Bacteroidales bacterium | reverse complement strand
TGCAGGCCGTTGGCCTGACCGGCCTGCTGCTTCTCCGCTTCTCCGCACCAAGGGTGCAACAGCACTAAGGTAGGGCAACGCCCTGTTGTTACAGCATTACGCGTTTACCAAAGTCCTGAAAGGGCGCGAGCAAGAAGATAAAAAACAATCCAGCTCATGCGGATTGCCGATCCAGCCAACAGTTCATTTCGGCAGATCCGGAAGAGCAGGGAAGGTTTAGTTCAACATACCCTCCAATACAAAGCGTATGCAAGCAACGCTTTATTAGAGGCTAAGTGTTTTATGTGGTGTAGTTTATCATTCAAAACTGTCTATTTGCAAAGGGTAATTTTTGTTTTTCATTATGGAAAGTTCTTAAAACCAATTCTTCATAATTTCTTGGTTCTGGTGGTTCACCGGTGGAAAGTATCCATAATGCAAACCTTTCATAGTTTTTCAATTGCCATAATATTTCTCCCCCTTTATGTGGTCCGCTTGTACTAATTTTTCCATTTCCATGACGCAATAAATCTCCTAGTCTAACATTCAATGAACGAAATGACTTTTTACCAGCAAGTCCGTAATAAACTATGTCAGTATTTTTTACCCATTTATTTTTTAATTTTTCGACTGTCCATGGTTTTATCACATTTCCACGAATCTTTGCTTCGTTAGGAGAATAATATTCTGGAAAATAGTCATTTGGAATAGAGATAGCATAAATTCCACAACGATTTAGGTTTTCATTATTTGGCAATCCATTTTTTAACAAATCGGATAAAAGCCCAATCATTTCAAATTCGTTCTTAGTAAGAAAATCTATCTCTGATGGATTCCCTTTTAAATTAACATTCAAACTTTCAGCACTAACTTTTCTAGGTTCTTTTTTCTCTGGAGTAATTGATGTCTTTTCCTTTTTCACTTTGTCCCAATTATTTAAATAGACTAATCCATTGTCTTTGAAAAAATATGATGGATAATTGTTTACTCTAGCTGAAATCTGACTAGACTTAATTCTACTCTTGTCTCCTTTTTGATAGATTTTTAAATCATTCAGGATTGTCGCTATTTCTGCTGGTTTTAATGGCTTTCCATTTTCTTTTAAAACCTTTTCTATTGCTTCATGTAATGTCATAGTTTTCTGTCTTTACTATACCACATAACGGCCACTTGTATATGGTCGGGCGGGATTTCTGGAAGAAATCGTGTCAGACCCGCAGGAAAGTGGGCGCAAGGTCTAACTTGTCAGACCGCTGAACCCCCCGCCTGCCATATACAAATTGTTACTTGCTGGGCTTTGTTTATACATCTATTTTTAAGAAAAAATTATCTAATGCTTCTTTCAGTTTTTTATTATCCATTGACCTTGCTATTTCTCTCATTTCACTTGCTTGGAAATAGGACACCTTAAATTTCTGTGCTGACTCGGAGAATCTATTAAGTTTGTCAAAAGCATCGCTCGTAAATCCGCCAGTAGACCAAAATTCAAATTCTAATCTTTTTTTCTTATAAGTTTCCTGTTTGTCAAACCATGCTTTAAACGCAGGAATTTTTACATTAATCCATTTCTCAATTACATCGATATCAATCACCGATTTTTTTGCTTTGCACTCTGCAATGACAATCTTATCGTTATATACAGCAAGAATATCCATTTCATGTTTAGCTTCATTTTCAAAAATTTCTCTTCCCAAGTCTAGACTTTGGCAGCTCGCGGAATGAATATGACCAACCATATACTCAAATAATGCCCCTCTAATATTATTTACTAAGCCTTCATTGTATATTTTGAGTTGCTTTATCAAATCGAGATATTTATCCGGATTTTTTTTCAAACTTGCTCCTGCATTTGTTAGAATCGTAACAAGTTCTTTTAGAGTCTCTGCATATTTTTGGCCAAATAATTCACCAATAAAGCCAATCACTATTCCTCTCTGTTTTAGTAATGATAATGCATCTTTATCTAAATCATCGACAATTAAAAATGGTATTATTCTAGGTGCATTTTTAAAGCTTTGAATATGTTTGATTTTTTCGACGAAGAAGTCTACGTCGTTTTTGTAAATAGAATTTCCCAATAAAATATCAGCTAATAAAAATCCAGGTTTTTCATTTTGGAATAAGCCTGTAATTGTTGATACTCCTTTAAATGCCCACCGAAATTTCCCATATTCAGCGAAAGATGCACCAGAATTATATGAAATCATTCCAGTGTTCCTAACAAGTGACTTAAAGGATGAAAGAGTATCTATTTTTATTAATTCAATGGTTTTGTTGGCGACTGAAGTATTGCGGCTCAAATTGAATTTTGGAGCAATTGAATAGTATGAATTACTATAAATTAAAATTCCTTGCTCTACGAACTTTTGTAATACTTTTCCAAATGGTATGTGCCCCTTTAACGCTAAAACTGGATAGTTTGTGTAACATTCAAGAAATTCCTTACTCAAGGTTCCACCATGTAATCTAAGAGCGTTTAAACAATACCAGTATTTTTTCCCATTGTCAAATAGGGATTTAATAAACCTGTCATAAAAAATATCGTTATTCTCATGTACTTTTAAATAGCAGAATGACTGGTTGCTCGTATAGAAGCCTTTTATTTTTTCAATTTTATTACTTCTAGAAACCTTTTGACTTGCAGTATTAATTGGAATAGATTCTTTTATTCCCAACTGTCTTGCGAGTTCACTGGACATCAATGGTCCGTGTTCAAATAATATTGTTTCAATGGTTGTCATATGACTCTATATATAAAAAACTCGTTAGAGTTTTTTGAAGCAAGTCTTTTTTTTTCGCTGTATTCCTTTATTCACGCAAAATTTAATTTCAAAAGACTCAAAATATAGTCAAAAAAGCTGTCATATCATTTTTCAGAATAAGATGAACGATTCAATTTCAGCCTTGCAGGTCAACTCTGTTATCTGTATCCCAAAATTATCTTATATTTCTGCTACCGGGGCGATCTGCGTAACTTTTTAATCTTATATTTTCCGCACCTCAATTTACAAAACATA
>JAFGWF010000036.1 GCA_016937295.1 Bacteroidales bacterium | reverse complement strand
TGTAGCCAATTTAACGAATCAACCAAGTCGAATTTAAAATAGTATAGTATGAAAAGAATAGCGATTTTTTTGATTTTAATGATTGTAACCGTTTGGTCTTGGACAATTAGTAATGGCCAAGAAAAACAAACAGTTATAGAGCCTGAAAATAATATAATTGGGAAATGGGTTAGAATTGGACAAACAGGACCAATTGGCTTTGATTTTAAAGAAAACGGATTGATAGAGGCTGATTTTGGTAACGACCAAACAATTGACGTGGTTACAAAATATGAATTATCTGGTGATACTATCAAGTTTATTGATAAGGATGGGAAAATGTGTCACGGTGCTGGCCAATATAAAATGTATCAAACTGAGTATTATTTGTCATTTGACCTAATAGAGGATGATTGTGGTGGGCGCATTAAGACAACTATGGGCTTTTGGACAAAACCCAACTTCAAAGATTTAATCAAACAACTTAATGATGAAATTGTCAAATCACCTAATCCAGAATTGCACCTTAATAGAGCACGAATATTTATGGCTACTGGCATGGTGGATAAAGCAAGAGAAGATTTCGATACTTATTTATTGACAGATACATTAAATGCTAGTGTATATCTAAACAGAGCAGGAACAAGATTTTCCAAAGATTTAATCGGAGTCGTTTCTGACTGTAATAAGGCAATATCTATAGAACCTGACAATAAGAATGCGTATTTCCTCCGTGGATTAGCTCGATACGAATTGGGAGAAAAAGAACAAGGATGTGAAGACTTTAATAAAGCTATTGAATTAGGCTTTTCCGTTTTGAGAATCGCAGAACAAGAAAAATGTAATGAATTTTGGGATACAAAAAATAAATAAACGCCCGATAATAACCATCCTTCATTCGTTTTGTGGAGCCCAGAGTCGAAAATGAAAAATGCAGCCACTAACAGCCGTTTTGCAAAAGTGGGGGATAGGTGCATCTAATAAAGTTTAGTGTTGAAAATCCCCAATTCTGGCAAGCCCTAAAACTTTACTCCAAACAGTCAGTCTCCCAGAATGGTTCAGGAGAATACCAATCTTTCCTCTTCAAAATAAACTCCATTATTCAAATAAATCCTATATTTGCTCCTCCAATTAATTACGCAACCGTCTAAAAACCAAAATTATGGATATAACCGTCAGCAAGATTTTAAAAATAGGTAAAGTATTAAAATACAGAGAAATAACTGGATTTGCAGACTTGAAACTATTTGCTAAATAACCGGCGGATGGGAGATGTAAATTGTTAAATTACGGACAAAAGATTATTAATATGCCAAGGTTGGACATAGAGACAAAAGAAAGGATAAGAAAGCTTAAATACGCAGAGCTCCAAGATATTGTTTTAAAATTATCATCTAAGGAAAAATCTGTTTATGATTATGTTTTAACGAATTACCTTGACAAAGAATTTGGTGAGCAAGAATTATTTGAAACAACGAAAGCTGACTTAGAAATTATTTTTCGAAAAAGATATAAGGGTTTTTCTGAACAATTGCAAATAGCAAATATGTTAGCTGCTTGTATTAAACGGATTAATGAATTTACTAAGATTTCAAAAAATAAAACTTTCGAAGCAGACTTATTATTATACATTCTTGAGATACCATTCTCATTGAATACGAGTATGTTTGGAACCTGCTTCACTCAATTTGATACAAAGGTGGCTTTAATTGTGAAACGATTGATAAATGTAGTGACTAAAAAACTTCACGAGGATTATAAAATTGAATATGAAGAAACTATAAATGACTATCTTCAAAAACTACATCGTACATCAAATCACGTAGATACAGTATATAATTTACCAAAAGCAATTTAATGAATAAACTAACTGAGATAAAGATTAATAGATTTCAATTGAATGTTTTGCTAAACGATGAGCAAAAAGAGGGATTCGACTACTTGCTGAATCACGGTGTTTTTTGCACTAAGTGTGGTGAGACTTGCTCAAAAGGGTTTGATATCGAAGAGATATATTTAAACTCATTAAATGACATCAAGATTAAAGGCAAATGTAACGTATGTTGTGGAAATGTGGCAAGGATTATAGAATTTGGAGGGGATAAGGGATTCTTTAATAAAGCTAATGATTTTAGAAAGTCGATTGAAAAATGAGCTGACAAAATGACGATTGTAGAAGCAAAAACGACCCATAAAAACACCTACCCAAAACTAGCAGTTCAGTGGTCAAACTATCCCGATATCGATCTGGATTGTGCTTCTTTCAAAGTTTGTGCTTGCTTGGAAGTAAAAAAAGGTAAATAACCGGCGGATGGGGGATATTGATATTTTAATAATAATTACAAGAACATGGCAATGATTGGCTTATTCATACAGGATTGGCGTGACTTTGCGAAAAAGCATAATGGTAGTGTGAAAGTTACTAAGACCCCATTTTCCCCTTTGGGAGGAGGAATGAGTGTTTGGCTAAGAGTATTTCTTTCAATTCCACACTATAATTCTAACATCGTGTTTTTTACCGGTGAGGCAGCCGAAATCAAAGTCTATTATGATTTTAAAAAAGACATTGGACTAAACTTTTTGATTTATAAAGAAGATTATCTTGATAAAATCGGAAAACATTTCCACCTGATAAATGAAATCCAAATCAATGATTTTGAGTTTGATAAACATTTTTTTATTCAAAGTAATAATGAGTCTTTTGTAAAAGAAGTTTTATGCGATAGCATAAAGGAGTTTCTTCTGAAAAACAATAAATACGTTGCAAATTTCAAACTCGAAAAAGAGAAAACCTCGTCC
>JAFGWF010000035.1 GCA_016937295.1 Bacteroidales bacterium | reverse complement strand
GGATAGTTTGAGATTACGGATAAGGTGTGGTTCGCAAAAAGAACATGGAGCCGCCTCATTAACAATGGTTTTAATTTTTCGGACTGCGTGTGAAATTATTTGTCTATGGCACAAATATTGATAAATAATCGCGCGATTTTCAATTTACCAACGGCGACTTTTTGATGGGATAGATTAGTAGAAAATCAGGTTACCGAAAATCGTACTTCAATAAATAATTCAGAATAAATAATATTTGAAATCGAATTTAAAAGATTCGGTTTTTGTTGCTTTGTTAATAAAGATTATAACCAATTGAATAACAGAAATTACACAATTTAGGGTTAGTTGCCTAACCTCTAAAATGGATGTTCATTTTGTTAATTTTTAAATTTTAATCTTTATGCAAAAATTGGAATTATTACCGGCGCTCACTAAAATTTATGGTTCGCAAATTAATCCAAACTTGGAATCCTTTATGTATTGTCAGTATTATAAAGACAAAAATGCTTCAGTGGAAATGATTCTAAGTGAAGGAAGGAAAAAAACTATTGTCTTAGATTTTATTTTTGAGGTGATACCAAATGAAGATGGATCTTATGTTTCGGGTCAAATAGCTTTTGATACAACCGATGATGTTGTGGACAATGCAACAAAATTATTAGGATTTGATCCTTATAGTTTAACCCGATGCTTTAGAGAATTGTTTCATAATGATGCTTATTATCACATTAGAAAGACATGCAGTTGTTACGGAAATTTTGATATAATTTTATAGTAATAAGCATCGTTAGATTGTGAAAAGGTTGGCATCTTAAACACTGCCCAGCCTTTCAACTCCGGGCGGACTGGTATGTCTGTTAAAAGGGGTTACCACATTAATCGGGTTGGTTCTTGCTACCGATATTCGACCCCGCTGGGGTCGTGGATTCGCTGCCTATTGATCATGGTTTTACAGACATGTGACCCCGCTGGGGTCGGTGTATCCATCACGTTGTTCCTTGCTCCGGCATTTAGATTATTTTTCCGAAGTGTTTTTCTTCAAATCCTCGCCTAATCTGGTCATGTTTAGGGTTGGCAAATTGATGGGTTCAAAACCAGATAGGTTAGTTAGGGTTGAGATATAGGCTCTTAAATATGGGAAGAGTAGGGCAGGAGCATTAACAAAAAAATAACTGTTCAAGGTATCAATATCTAATTTATTTTCAAAATGGTAATTTGCCATTGCATCAATTTCGATATTGAAAGAATTATTTTGATCTGCTATCTTAACTCTAAGATTTAATTGAAAGATGCCATCTTCTTTATTAACAATACCTTTTGGGGAAAATTCTAAAGATATTTTTTTTGAGGTTTCACTATCGAAACGTTCAATTAAAGAACGGCTTATTTTAAAACTTTTAAATTGAAATTTTGAATAGTCTTCCATGTTTTAAGCAGCTAAAGCGTAATTATTAGAAAGTGGTACTTCAACACCAGCAGGATAACCTTCCACAACAAGCTCAGTCATCTCGCCTTCGTTATAAAACAAGATGGAATCATAACCTAACTTATAGCATGGGTTAATTATCTCAGTAAGAGAGTCTTCAGAGATAAATAGAATATTTTCGCTTGGGAATGAGGCTTCGAAATTCTGCTCAATCGTTTCTTCAAAAATCATATATTCCTTATCCTGTTGAAAAAAACTTAAAGGAATTACCTCAATAATATGGGTAACTGTATTGGGATTATATTCATAACGTATTTTAATATCACTAAATTTTGAATAAAGTTCATTCAACCTGGTTTTTAAGAATTCTATTGATTGCCTCATATATTAAAACTTTTAAGCACGTAATTTCTTATTTCATTTGCTAAATTGAAAGCCGCATTTCCTTTGTTGTAATTTACCTCAACATTTTCATAGTCAGACTCATTTCTATAATTCTTTAAGTCATTGATATTTCGTTTAAACCAACGGCTTTTTTCTATTCCCTCTATGTTTTTTAACTCGTTGGTGATATAATTCACAACATATTGATGTGTCTTTTGATTAGAAGTGGAAATGTTAACAGCTTGTTTTTCGTAATCTTGTCCAAAGAAATCCTTGATTACAAATTTAAGCAACTGAAAACAACTATAATAGGAGCAATGCACACTGGGTGCAAATAGATTCAACTGCAACAATTTGTTTGCTGCCATAAAATTGAAATCAGATTTTTGTTTTAAGTAGCTCATAACAAGGCTACAAAATTAGAATAATTATTGAATCGAAAATGGTTTTTCATAAAATTAAAATTATTTATCAATTATGTCCTTAGTTATTTCGTTGTTTCCCATCGGTAAATTGCATCTTGTGTGCTAAGCTAAGAATCTGGATTTTTGTGGAAACAGCAAGAGGCCGCAGCCCAAACCCAACCTTCCAACCCCAGCGGGGTCGCATGTCGGTAAAAAGCTACGATGGAACAGCGTGCCAACTCTATCGGCTTCGGCTATGTCGCATGTCTGCAAGCATAACCGGCATGGATTCGCCGCCTTGGTGGTTTCAAAAGGTGGTTTGCTATGGTTTTGGAGCCTGTCGATTGTTGGTAAAGGTTGCGATTGAGCCTTGCGATTCTCTGTATAGCACTCAGTTTTCATCGTAACCGTCTGATTTCTGTCAATTGTAGCGATGCTATATCTTTTTTAGGTGGTGGAAAGCTAAACAGTGTATATTTGTTGCTGATTTAAGAGTCATTAAAGGGTTCTGTGATTTTTTAAATCGATTGTCTATTATTGAAATTTAAGAGCCCGGAAAACTTACAGATGTTAGAGATTGTTGAAAAATATGCAGAGCTTCCCAAACCGTTACGTAAGCCACTTTGGCAATGGTGGCACAAAAGAATGAACAAATATGATAGTGGTAATATTGCCAATTTTTTAAACTATGGATTTGAGCCTCTAAACGGTAGCGAACGCCCTCAACTGCAAGAGCATGACGAAACCGACAGGTATTGTATTCAATTATACGACCATGTGGTGAAAAGTGCTGATTTGGATTCGAAAAACGTGCTCGAAGTAGGAGCAGGCAGGGGCGGAGGTGCGTCTTACATCACACGCTACTTCAAACCAAAATCTTATACGGGTTTAGACATTTCAAAGAGTAGCATTGAGTTTTGCAATAATCATTATAGAAAGGTTGATGGCTTGAAGTTTATTTGCGGCAATGCCGAAAAATTACCTTTTCCTAACCATTCTTTCGACTTTGTGGTGAATGTGGAATCGGCACGATGCTATAACGACCAACGAGCTTTCTTTAATGAAGTTTATCGGGTGCTGAAACCTGAAGGTAAATTACTTCTTGCCGACATGATTTATCCCGCTGAAATTGAAGGCTTTAGATCTCTCATCAAAGAATCCGGTTTTAAAATTACTCAGGAAACTGATATTTCCCGAAATGTGGTTTTAGCTTTAGATAAAGACTCCGAAAGACGTGAGAATCTGATAGATGGCAAAATACCAAGATATTTGCAAAACTCCTTTAAAGTCTTTGCCGGAACTATCGGTACCTCGCGATATAACAATTTCGCAACCGGTGTTTTTCAATACTATAGTTTCATAATCGAAAAATAAGGAAACAATCCTCTTTCTATTTTTCGCATTTCATTCTGACCAACGGATAGTTTTTTATTAAAATTATCGAGATTTGGTCGCATTGACGTATTCACCAAGAATTTTAACTATTTGATTTACAATAGGGTAAATAGGATAGTGGTGCGCCAAAAACAATGGCCTTAGACATGGTTTTAGACCTGCGAGAAAAGTTTGAATCTTCTGCCATAGCCTTATCCCAATTCAATAGCTTCTTACTTCAAGTCAGAAAAATTCATTCTAAATAAAAAACCGCACGAAGTTGTTTTTGGTTGATTATTATATTCTTATTGCTGTATATTTGCTGCCAATCTTACATTTTTTAACAGGTTATATTGTTTTTTTTATTTGCAAATTATAAATGGTGTATTTTTCTGCATTCTGTTATAAAACGTTTTAGGGAAACCGTATTTGCAAATAGTGACTAAAATCAAACATTGGATTTACAAGTTCATTAAAGGATAAGCAATGTTGATAGAATGCCAAATTCAGGCTTTTCGGTCATTGTTATCGTACTAATTGATAACGATATATGAATTTCGGCCTTTGAATTGGATGCTAGAATGATAATTTATAACAACATTTAAATAAGCATATTTTGGATAGAATGGATAAAACTGAAGAGGAACTTTTAAGGGAGCTAAAGGAACTAAAGCAGGCGTATAATTCATTAAAGGCGGCCATCGAAACGGATTTGCTTTCGGCAGATAATACCGAAAAGGAAAGCAAAATGAATCAAATCCATTTTCATCTTTTGTTTAACGAAATGCCCCTTGGATATCAATCTCTCGATTTTGATGGATATTTTATCGAAGTCAATCAGGAATGGCTCAATATCCTTGGTTATAGTCGCGACGAAGTGATTGGCAAATGTTTTAGCGATTTTCTTACACCTATTTACCGAGATGCTTTTAGTAAGCGCTTTCCTATTTTTAAAGAAAAAGGCACTATTTACAGTGAATTTGAGATGATTCACAAAAACGGAACGGTTATATTTGTTGGCTTTAATGGGAAAATAGCTTATGATTTGAACGGTAATTTCAAATATACACATTGTTTTCTACAGGATATAACCCAGAGCAAAAACGCAGAAAAAGCGTTAAGGGTTAGCGAAGAAAAAATGCGAAGCATCTACAGTGTAGCTCCTGCCGGTATTGGCGTGGTGTGCGATAGAGTTTTGAAGGATGTAAATTCCCGAGTTTGCGAAATGACCGGCTATTCCATGGAAGAACTTATCGATAAAAATGCCCGATTATTATATCCATCACAGACAGAATTTGATTTTGTAGGCGAAGAAAAATATAATCAGATTAGAGAAAAAGGCACCGGAGCAGTTGAGACTCTATGGCAGAGGAAAGATGGCTCCATTATCAATGTATTAGTATCCTCCACACCAATCGACAGAAACGACTATTCTAAGGGATTGATTTTCACGGCATTAGATATTACCAAACGCAAGAAGGCGGAGGAAGATTTGAAAGAAACAAAGCGATTGCTTTCCGAATCCGAAAAATTGGGAAAGGTTGGTGGATGGGAATTTAACATCGATACATTTGACCAAAAGTGGACTGATGAAACTTTTTTTATCCATGATGTGGATATTAGTTTTGATAACACTATTGATAAAGGAATAAACTTTTATACACAAGAATCGAAGCCCATTATTATAAATGCAGTCGAAAGGGCAATTGAGTTTGGTGAGCCTTTTGATCTTGAATTGGATATAATTACTGCAAAAGGCAACCTAAAACATGTGCACACAATTGGTAAAGCTGATATAGAAAACCGAAGACTTTTTGGTTTTTTTCAAGACATTACCGAGCGCAAGAATGCGGAAGAAAAATTGAATCAGTCCATGAAAAGCTATCAAGCTATTTATAATTCTTCCACCGATTGTATTTTTATTCATGATAGCAAAACCGGCGAGATAGTAGATGTAAATCAAACAACTATTGATACTTTTGGTTATTCAAGGGAGGAAATAACACAGCTTAATGTGGGTGATTTTAGCATAAATATTCCACCTTATACACAAAAGGAAGCTTTAGAATTTATTCAAAAAGCCGTTAAAGAGGGGCCTCAGTTTTTTGATTGGCAGGCAAAGAAGAAAAATGGGGAGATAATTTGGCTTGAGAACAGCCTGCAATATATCGAATTAGCCGGTATCCATAGAGTATTAGTGGTTGGTAGAGACATCACCGAGCGTAAGATTATTGAAAATGAATTGAATGAGAAAACGTCATTTTTATCGACCATAATGGAAACAAGCCCCGTAGGGATTGTTACGGTGGATAAAAAGGGAAATATCACTTTTGCCAACAACAGAGCCGAACAAATCTTAGGATTGGCTAAAGAAAAGATAACATCAACAACTTACGATGCCCCCTTGTGGAATCATACCGATGTCGATGGTTCCCCATTGCCTTATGAAAAGCAACCTTTTAATATTGTAAAGAAAACCTTAAAAACTGTTGTGGACATTCAACATGGAATAACATGGCCTGATGGTAGGGTAGTGATATTGACCATCAATGCCAGTCCAATATTAGATGATCGGGGTGCGTTTAATGGAATGATTGCGTCTATCGGTGATATTACCGAACATAAGTGGGCAGAGAAATCGCTCAAAGAAAGCGAGGAGAAATATAGAACCTTGGTCAACAGCACATTGCAGGGAGTTATCATCGCAAAATCGGATCCGGTGAGGCTCGTTTTTGCCAATCCGGCAATGGCTGAGATTTGTGGTTATAGCCCTGAAGAATTGATTGATATGACTGCCGGAGATTTAACTCACCTTGTTTTTGAAGAAGATAGGCCTCGATTTTTCAGCAATTTCCAAAAGCGTTTGAAAGGGGAGTCGATTGCGAAAATAAACGAATATAGGTTAGTTACTAAAACCGGAGTGATAAAATGGGTTGCACTTTATTCTTCAGTTATTGAATATCAGAATGAACCCGCCACACTTTCCACTTTTATGGACGTTACCGAGCGCAAAGAGACTGAGGAGGCTCTGCGTAGGAGTGAAAAACAAAGTGCATTCTTAGCGCAATCCGCAGTCGAATTGGTTGAGCTAAACTCATTACAGGAAATCTATAAATACACCGTTCAAAAACTATACGATTTGTTTGATGGAAATACCATCGTGGCTTTGGTTGAAAATAACAATACAGAAAACCGTTGGAAAATGCGTCAGGTAGTGGGGCTTAACCAAAATGCTGCTGCAGTATCGAAGCTTATCGGATTTGATATCAACAACTTAGAAGGGGAGATCTCGACTAAATATTATGATAAGATTATAAGTGGTAATCTTACCGAGCTTGAATTGGATTTTCCCGGACTTTTTAATAAAAGATTATCCGATGCGGTGGGCAAAACCGTTAAAAAAATGTTTTCGATTGAGAAACTTTATTGCATAGCATTTAAACAGGATCAAAACATTATTGGCAATATCACTTTCACCACGAATAAGAAAACCGGTGTAGTCAATGCACAACTGATAGAAGCATTTATTCATTTAGTAAGCACCGTTGTTAGAAAACAGAAAGCGGAGGCGAAAATTCACGAAAAAGAAAATGAATTCAAAAAGCTCTCTGCTAATTTGCCGGATCTTATTTATCAATTTACAAGGCGTCCTGATGGGTCGTATTATGTTCCGATAGCTTCGCAGGGAATAACAAATATTTTCGGCTGCCAACCTGAAGATGTTGCTGATAATTTTGATGCGATTGCACGAGTTTTACATCCTGACGATGTTGAACGTGTCATTACCGATATTGAGTATTCTGCAAAGCATCTTACCTTTTTTACATGTGAATTTCGAGTGGTCATTCCCGGCAAACCTGTTCAATGGATTTTTTCTCGCTCTACACCGGAAAAACTGCCCGATGGCAGCATTACTTGGTATGGTTTCAATGCTAACATCACCGAATACAAAAAAACCGAAGAGGAATTGCGTGAAAGTAAAAATCTGTTTCAGCAAATCAGCATTATTTCCAAAACCGGCGGATGGAGCGTTGATATGATAACCGGTGAGCACAATTGGACTGAACTGACGCGGGAGATACATGAGGTTGATCCCGATTTTGTTCCAAATATGGACCAGGCAATCAACTTTTATAAAGAAGGTGAAAATAGGAAGAAGATAGCTGATGCTGTGAGCAATTGCGTCGAAACCGGCGAGCCTTTCGATGTTGAAGTAGAATTAGTTACAGCTAAAGGCAACGAACGTTGGGTTAGATCTATCGGTTCAGCAGAATATATTGATGGCAAGTGTGTAAAACTCATTGGATCTATTCAAGACATCAGCGAACGCAAAAAGGCCGAGGAAGCCCTAATAGAAAGTGAAAACAGATTCAAAAAGCTATCCTCATTTACTTTTGAAGGAATTATAATCCACAATAAAGGAATTGTTATAGATGTGAATCAAAGCACATTAAAAATGCTGGGCTACAAAAGAGACGAAATGGTTGGAACAAACCTTTTAAATGCAGTACATCCTGACTCTCATGCTATTGTAAAAGGCAATATTGTGAAGGAAGTTGCCATCCCTTACCAAATAGTAGCCATTAGAGAAGATGGTTCAACTTTCGATGCCGAAATTGAAGCACGGTATATATTGTTTAATAATGAATTTTTCAGAGTCGCCTGTATTCGAGACATCACCGAACGAAAAAGATCGGAGAAAATACGGCAATTGCAATACAATATTGCCCGGGCAACTATTACCACAAGAAATTTACAGGAGCTTTTCGATTTCGTTAAAAATGAACTTAACAACATCATTGATGCGAAAAACCTCTTCATAGCTCTGTATAATGAAGAAACAGGGATGATATATTCACCACTTTTCAAGGATGAAAAAGATAACTACCACGAATGGCCTGCAGAAAAATCAACTACCGGATATGTCATTAAGTCAGGTCAAACTGTACATTTACGAAGAGAAGATACTTTGAAATTGGTTGAAGAAGGTTTGATAAATATAGTGGGAAGTCCTTCAGAAGCATGGCTGGGAGTTCCTTTAAAAGTGGAGGGGAAAGTATTTGGTGCCATCGTTGTTCAGAGTTATGAAAACCCTGATATTTTTGACCAAACAACTATCGAGAT
>JAFGWF010000234.1 GCA_016937295.1 Bacteroidales bacterium | reverse complement strand
TTGTACTCATAATTATTGAAGTATTTATAATTGTGAACACTATTTTGATGATGCTCGAAAGAAGAAAGAAACAACTCTTTATCAAAACTATAAGGCACATAAATCTTAGAAACAGAGCGGCAACCCAACCCAAAATAATCCATTATATCATTGGATAATAGTTTGAAGACTTCTACGGAGTCATCTGAGTGAAGAACGGCAACCGAATTCCGATTTCTACGAATAATTGAAGGAAACTTACCAAAATAAAAATCAAAATACTTTCCACTATTGTCTGATCCTGTAGCAATAACAGCATCAAAATCTTTCAAAAAATCGTTAGAAATATTGATACGCTCCTTAAACTCTTTTTTAAAGTCGAAAAGAATTTGCATCAAAGCAGGAAACAAAATTACATCTTTTGAGGACATTTTAATTACAGCGATATTTCCACTTATAAAAACGGAAAGAAAGTCGTGAAATCCAACCAAAGGAATATTTCCTGCCATCACAAGAGCAATTTTTTTAGGATTGGAATAATCAAAAGAATAGCCTTCAACCCAATTAACTAAGTTTTCTTTTTGGAGCCATCGGCTGATATTTGATAAGCTCAGAATAACGAAACGTCTTTCAAACCAAGGATTTACCTGCCCTGCCCTATCCATTGCTTCAGTTAGTTGTTGATAATATTTCTGATTTGTATCACCGTCTAATACACTTCTGATTTGTACACCCAAATGCACTAAACTTTCAATTATGGCTTCTCTATTCATTAAACTTCGATTTTGAACGGCAAAATTAGAACAAAACACAGATGTTGCTTTAGAACAATTTAAAAACATGGATAAATCCGAAATTTCTATTCACAAGGAGATGTTTAAATCTAAACCAAGGAAAGAGTATTAGGTATTGTATCTAAGCTAATTTTGTTTGATATATACATCCTAAGTACAAGATGGAAAACATTTATACTCTTTTGTTTTACGTAGCAATAATTGCAGCCATAGCGCAACTATTTCTAATTCTATTCTTTTACATTAGATTGTTTTTTTACAAACCGCCAAACGATTTCAAAGAAACCTATCCACCGGTTTCAGTGGTGATTTCGGCTAGAAACGAACATCGAAACCTAATTCATTTTTTACCGGCCATTCTTCAACAAGACTACCCTGATTTTGAAGTTGTTGTGGTTAATGACCAATCGACAGATGACACAGAATTTTATCTGAAAAACTTACAACAAAGTCATGCAAATCTCAAAGTTGTCCATATTAAAAATCCCATTAATTTCTTTAAAGGGAAAAAATTCCCGTTAAGTATAGGAATAAAATCCGCCTCAAATGAACTATTACTTTTAACAGATGCAGACTGCCAACCAGCTACCAATCAATGGATTAAACAAATGACACTCCCCTATCAAAACGAACAAACCCGGATTGTTTTGGGATATGGAGCTTACAAAGCAAGAGGCGGTTTATTGAATCTAATAATTCGATTTGAAACCATCAAAACGGCAATGCAGTATTTTTCATTTGCACTTGCCGGAATGCCGTATATGGGAATAGGTCGCAATTTGTCGTATAAAAAAAGTTTATTTTATGAACAACATGGCTTTCAAAACCATTACACTATTGAATCGGGAGATGATGATTTGTTTGTGAATAAAGCCGCTAAAAAAAGCAATACACAAGTTGTAATAACTCCTGACTCAAAAACTATTTCGCTGCCAAAAACTACTATTACCAATTGGATTCACCAAAAAAAACGACATCTTACCGCAGGAAGACACTATAAAAGTCGAGATATTTTATTATTATCTGTAAATGATTTGTCATTTTTTCTTTTAATTGTTTTTTCTATCATCCTGCTGGTCAATCAACAGCATATTATCTTAATCTCAGTTTTGTTATTTTTACGTTATGTCCTATATTATGGTGCTATGTTTAAGTTAACAAGACTTGTTGACGAAAGAAAAATATTTTTAATTTCGCCGCTGCTTGAAACAATTTTAGCCGTTATAATACCAGGATTGTCATTTTTATCAATTTTTTCTAAGAGAAGTAAATGGAAATAAACCCGAATTTCACCGATAAAGCAAGACGAGACTTTGAGTTAGTGCAAAGAGCCTTAGGTCAAAACGACCGGAATGCTTATGCTGCTTTGATGAATAATTATAGAGACGCTATCTACTTCATGCTTTTAAAAATGACAAACAACAAAGATGACGCAGATGATTTGACTATTGAAGCGTTTGGCAAAGCCTTTAAAAACCTAAATCTATACACCCCGAATTACGCATTTAGCACGTGGCTTTTTAAAATTGCGACTAATAATTGTATCGATTTTTTAAGAAAAAGAAAGCAACAAAATATTTCATTAGACCAAGAATTTGATGATAACCCTGGCAGTCAATTATCAAGAAATGTGACCAATGAAGATTTAAATCCTGAGGAGACCATAATCAACGAACAAAAAATTAAATACATGCGAACAATTGTGGATAAACTAAAACCACATTATCGGGTATTAATTGAATTACGATATTTTGAGGAGTTGAGTTATGAAGAAATAAGCGAACAGTTAAATCTCCCAATGGGAACCGTAAAAGCCAAATTATTCAGAGCCAGAGACTTGCTATACAATATAATCAACAAAACACCGGATGCGATTTAAGCAACTTGACGACTATGTATTCAAATCGTTTTGTTTTAAGAGCTGAAAAATCGTAATAATTTCTTTCGCATCCTTCACATCGTGCACACGTAAAATATTAGCTCCATTTTGCAAAGCAAATAAATGAAGTGCCGCCGTAGCCGATAGAACATTTTCAGGGTTGGTAATTAAAGGTTTGTATATCATCGACTTACGACTTAAACCAACAAGAATTGGCCTTTCAAGAAAACTCAAATGAGACAAGGCATTTAATAATTTATAATTATGTTCGATGGTTTTACCAAAACCAAATCCCGGGTCAACAATGATGTCATAAACCCCACGGCTGGTAAGTTTTTCGATTTGGGAAGAAAGAAAACTAATAACCTCCGCAACCACATCCTTATATGTTGGATTGTTTTGCATCCACTGAGGTTTGCCTCCGGTGTGCATCAAAATGTAGGGAATTTTATGCTTAGCAATAACATCAAACATGGCCTCATCAAAAGTTCCTCCTGAAATATCATTTATCAAAGCTGCTCCTGCTTCAATAGTTTTTTCGGCAACCTCTGCATAAAAAGTATCTATACTCAAGATTAAATCAGGAAAATGTTTTTTCAACAGATTAATTGCCGGTATTAACCGCTTCAACTCCTCTTCAACGGTTATGGATATAGCTCCGGGCCGAGTTGATTGCGCCCCCAAATCAATAATATCTGCGCCATCATTAACCATTTTTTCAACCATGAGCAAAAGGTGGTCGTTGTTTCTAATTTGGCTATCAGCATAAAACGAATCTTCGGTAAGATTAATAATTCCCATTATAAGAGGCTGATTCAATTCGAAGATAATCCCCTGCAAATTTAAAAAGCGTCGTTTGTTAAAAACCTGATCTGATGACATATATAAAATTTTACGATGTATAAACTACTGCAAAGAAATAAATGCAAAAATCATAAATAAATTATTAAAATATTAACCAAAGATTTATTTAGTTTTAATCGTCTTCATTTAGTATCTGAAAATCTGAAGTTCTTAATAAGTTTTTGTCCGGTTTTTTCAATTATAGATTAGGTGTTTTTTTTGTGTTTTACTTTTATTGGTTTAAAAGCTTAGTGATTTATTTATTGTGTGTTTACTGACTAATCAGATTTTCGTGATTTTTCGTTATCAGTTATAGCCTGAAATAGCCCATGTTTCAGGCTTTTTTTTATCTTTGCACACCGGATTTATTACAATAATCAACTATGCGAATTTCCATTCTATCCATAATTTGTCTAATTTTATTAGCACTATCATCGTGTATTCATACATCGAAATCCTACTATACCAACGGAAATATCAAACATGAATTGCAGTATAAAGGAAAAGCATTACATGGCGAACAAATATGGTATTACGAAAGCGGAATTGTGCAATCCATTTACCACTACTCAAACGGAGTTTTAGAAGGACATGCGTGGCAGTTTGGTTTAAATGGAAAAAAAATAAAAGAAATGCGTTATAAAAATGGAAAATTAGAAGGATTAGTAACTCAATACTCGAACTCAGGAATGATTGAATCGAAAACAAATTATTCAAATGGGAAGAAAAATGGAGATTACACCTATTTTTATCCAACCGGCAAGCCAAAAATTAAAGGTTATTTTCACGATGATTTATATGATGGTGAATGGCTCTATTTCGATAAATTAGGAGTTATAATTGCCAAAGGTAAATTCAAGGATGGAAACGGAAAACTTAAAAGTTGGCAGCAAAATGGAAGCCCAAAACCAGACATAATTTATCAAAATAACGAACCCATTGATGGTTTTATCTTTGACGAATCCTTATAATCACTGATAATCAGCAATTTAAATGAATATATTTTTTTTCAATATAAACATAAAAAAAACAATTCCTTAACAAATATTTCGTATTTTTGGCTTCGATGTAATTTAAATCATATTTAAAATGACCGATAACTCAATAGAACTAACCGAGCAATTGGGAGTGTTTGTAAGTACGCAGAAATTGCTTCAACAAACACTCGATAAAAAATACCTCCATTTAATAAACCAGCGAAATAAGGAAAATATAAGAACAGGCTTTCGGGCATTAGATGCTGTTATTGAAGGCTTTAAACCAGGCGATTTAACCACAATAGCCGTAAGACCGGGCATAGGAAAAACAGCTTTTCTATTGTCGTTGATGAATAATATCAGTGTGTTGAGCCCCCGAGTTTGTGGTGTATTTTCCGCAGAACGTTCGGCACGAAAGCTTTTTCAGCGAATGATTGAAAGCTCTACAGGGTTGCCAATTAGCAAAATCAATTCAGGAAGGCTCACTGACGTTCAGTTTAATATTGTTAATCCAGTCGTAAAAACTATTCAAGACAGTCATATTTATATTGACGACGCAACCAATCCTACGGCAGAGTATATAATTGAGAAAGCTAAAATAATGGCTCAAGGTGGCGTTGAAATTATCTTTATTGACTACCTTGAACTCATCACAACAGACTTGAAAACCGGCGACAAAAACTGCGACAAAGAACCTTTTTGCATTATTATGAAATCTCTTACTAATCTTGCAAAAGAATTAAATATTCCAATTGTTATTTTCTCACAACTTTCAAAACCAATCGTTTACAATAATCGTTTTAAATATACACCGGATTATGTAAATGAAATAAGTGATGTTTTGCTGTTTCTAAACCGCCCCGACTTTTACCATATCAACGATATTGATGGAAAAGAAAAAGGTATAGCTGAAATAACGGTTGCCAAATTTAAAGAAGTAACAGATTTTGAGGTCGTTAACTTGAGATTTGTAGAAAGTTTGGATAAATATACCGATTGTTTATAAATCGAGCTAAAATTGATATAACGAGACTTTAATTGAAGTACAAAGCATTGATTTCTAATTACTTCTTACTTTCATAGATTTATGCTTAAGGATTGTGGGATGTCATTGGAAATCAATAACTGTATTTTATAAATCGCCATCCTGATTTTCAAACTATTTTTGAAAATTAGTTTTTTGTGATTAGCATAAAATTAAAAACAAACATGGCAATTATCAAAGAGCACCAAATCAAGCGAGAAATATTAGCTAATGCAGCCACACGAATGATGGCTGCTGCACGTACGGCGCCAAAAGCTAAAGGTCGTGATACGCTTGAAATGATTATTGTTGATGGTGCAGACCTACATAACTTAAGAAAAGAGATGGATAGGCTTGGGAAAGAAAACCATATGGATTTTTTGGTGCGAGATGCCAAACATATTCCTGAGATAGCAGTTGCATTAATAGTTGGAACTAAAATTAAAACCTTAGGATTAAACGAAATATGTCAACTTTGCGGATTCAAAAATTGTTCTGAAAAGGAGAAATATTCCGATACTCCATGTATTTTTAATACCGGCGATTTACATTTAGCCCTTGGGAGTGCTGCAATGATTGCCGCTTCAAGTGGGATAGATAGTCGCATCATGTTTTCAGTTGGTAAAGCTGCTTTATCTATCGGATTATTCAATAATGATATTAAAATTGCAATGGGAATTTTGATCGCTATGGAATCGAAAAATCCATTTTTCGACCGACCAATTCAAACAAATTTATATCCTGATTTACATGATTAAACGCTATTTTATAAAGTCATTAGTTTCAATAATTTGCTTAAGTTTTTCGATGAATCTCTTAGGCCAAACGGATTATTTTGAGGAGAATTTTATTCGATATGATGACTTCGAATATTCTGCAAATATCAAATCGGTACAATTAATCAAAGGTGAGGCATTTATGTTACAACCTACCATTTTGTTAAATAGCAACGAAACTTTAACGCTTCAATTTGACGACTTAAACTCAGGAACAGGCAATTACTTTTACAAATTAATTCTTTGCAATAACAATTGGACACCATCGACTTTAATGCCTATGGAATACATTGAAGGTTTACAAGAAATCATGTTCAATAACGTGCAACTTTCTTATAACACTACTTTTTCATATTCGCACTATAGAGTCAATTTGCCGGATAAAGAAATGAAAATAACACGGTCGGGAAACTATTTATTAGTGGTTTATCCGGAAGGAGTTCCCGAAAAACCTATTTTAACAAGACGACTTTACGTTTATGAAGAAGCTGTAAATATTAATGTTTCTGTTATAGTACCCCGAGCTGCACAGAAAAAACTAAGCAGTCACGAAATTATCTTGAGTATCGACAAAGGAGATTATTATATGCCACAGATTTACAACAACTTAATAGTGAAAGTGCAACAGAATAATCGGAAGGATAATATAAAGCTTTTAGAAAAACCAAAACGCATTAATGGAAACGAAATTGTTTATTCCGAAGTAAACGATTTATATTTTGAGGCAGGCAACGAGTTCCGCAAAATGGACATAAGAAGTTTTGTAATACCTGCAGGAAGTACGACAAAAATAGAGTATGATACCAACGGATACCACATTTATTTGGAAACAGATTTACTTCGAACAACAACCAATTATATTAATTATCAAGACATTAATGGAAGGTATAAGATATTAAACTGGGATAATACGCAAAGAGACGAAAATATAGAGGCAGATTATTCATGGGTTCATCTGAGTTTGGCACAGAAAAAATACCAATTTGAGGGCAGTTATTATGTTGTTGGAGATTTTTCCAATTGGCGACTTGATAAAAATTTTCAGCTTGACTACAATAGTCAAAAAATGGTTTATGAGAAGTCTTTATTTTTAAAACAAGCATATTACGATTATCTATACGTCTATGTTCCTTTCAAGGAATCGGTTGCAACAACAACATCGGTGGAAGGCAGTTTTAGTGAAACTGAAAATGATTATAGTATTTTTGTTTATTACCGCGACCCAGGGGAGCTAAACGACAAACTTATCGCCTATCGAAATGTCAATTCAAGGCAAGAATAAACCTTGAAAATATCATATATAAGTATTGATTGAATATACTATTTTTGAAGCAAACATTTAATTACCCTATTTTTGGTTTATAGAAATCTAATATTAATATCATTTTTTCTGTTTTTCTTCTTTGAGAATCATGTATTGGCTCAAATAAATATAGATTCTCTGAAGCAAACGAAAATATACAAGTCCGGCTTTCAAAAGAGAAATATGGATAGCTTATACATTGGTTCTTACTCAAGAAAAATATCGGCAGGCCCCATATATAATCACAAAACCTATCGGTTTATAATTGCCGATCGGTGGGGAATTGGAAATCCGATTGAGTTTCAACCAAATGTTAATGATAGATTAGGAGTTAGAGTTCAATATCAAAGGTTTATAATAAATTTACATTTTCCACTTCCTTCCAATAATTACATATTCGGCAACACTAAATCAACCTTTTTAGGAATAAGCTTTCAACTTCCCTTTAAAAACTGGCAACACGATTTCTACTACCAAAATCACCGTGGTTTTTATATAGCGAATGCCGACGACATCATACCAAGCTATATTGCCGGCAAGCCATTTCCAAAGAGAGGTGACTTGCGTACAATGGAATTTGGTTGGACTTCTATGATGGTTTTTTCTAATCAATTTAGCATGAAAGCCGCTATAAATCAGAGTGAAAAACAGCTTCGCTCAAAAGGCAGTTTTGTTCTAGGCAGCTCTGTGCTATTCCATGGATTTTCGGCTGATTCAGCCATCATTCCAAAGGAAAGAGCCAAGTTTTTTCAGGATATTGACGCATTAGCAAAAGGACGATTCTTAACCTTTACTATTGGACCCGGTTACGCTTACACGTATGTTTTTCAAGATTTTTTCGTTACCGGAATGATTTTAATAAATGGGGGTTTTCAGTTTCAGGGGTATAGAAATGACGGTTTTTTTGGAAAAACGAAATTTGGTTTTAGGCTAAACAGTTCGCTAAATTACCGAATTGCCGGAGGATTTAATTTAGAAAAATTTTATGGAGGATTGGTTTATGATTTTCAAAACCAACACATTAAGATAGAAGACTCAAAGATTACTACACGTCTTGAAGGAGTAAACCTAAACTGCGGTTTTAGGTTTTAGGTAGTGAGAAAGCGGTAGTTATTTTTTGGCATGAAGCCCACATTCCTTAGTATCCGGATTTTCCCACCACCACCTTCCTGCTCTCAAATCTTCCCCTTTTTCAATTGCTCGTGTGCAGGGCTGACAACCAATACTCGGGAAACCTTTGTCATGCAGTGGGTTATAGGGAATTTTATTCTGATGAATATAGTTCCAAACATCTTCCTCTGACCAATTAATCAATGGATTAACTTTAAACATTGCTGAATTCGCATCCCATTCTACAATTTGCATATCTGTTCGAGTTACCGATTGAGATCGTCTAAGTCCGGTAAACCAACCCGCTTTTCCTTCCAAAGCTCTTTTTAAAGGATTTAGTTTGCGTATTTGGCAGCATTGTTTTCGCAAGTCAATTGATTTATAAAACAAATTGATACCATGTTCATTTACCATATTTTCAACCTCACCATAATCAGGGAACATTGTTTTTATTTTTATTCGATACTTTGCATTTGTACGGTCAATCAGGTCGTAAGTCTCAGGAAATAAACGCCCTGTATCTAAGGTGAAAATATCGAAGGGTAATCCTGATTGAGAAAGCATGTATGTTATCACTTGATCTTCAGCGCCTAAACTAGTTCCAAAACAAAATCGACTTCCATACTCTTTTAAAAAATGTGCTATTATCTCTTCCGCTGTGCTGTCATTTAGCAAAGCGTTCAAAGAATCAACATATTGGCTATTATTTTCCATTTGCTTTAATCATATCGTTAACAATGTGAACTGTTTCGCGAAGATAAATATCTTTCTTAAGTCCGCGATGCCACTTTTTAGCACTTTCCAACTTAACCGTATCGGAATTAATAAATTGAATATCCGACTCAAGCGGGATAACTTTAACGGCCATAGTATCAGTCATAATTTTATCATATTTTTTATTTGCTTCGATAATGTCCTTGTCGTAAGCTCTAAATTTATCAAAATTTAAACTAACCACTGTTTGATCACGTATTTCTTTGATTTTCTTTGCTTTATCGTCAATTAGAGCAAATTCAGCATCGGAATTGATTCGAACCTGAGATGCTGCTTCAATTTCTTTCAAAACCGCAGGGTTAGAATACAATTCATATTCAAGTGGATTGATTTTATCCCATTCAAGATGATGCTCCAATTCTCTTTCACCATAGTCGAGATATTTCATATTATCCGGCAAAACCACATCACTCTTAACCCCTTTCAACTGGGTGGAGCCTCCGTTGATACGATAAAATTTTTGGAAGGTAAGTTTGATAGCCCCAAAAGGTTTATTGTTTTCGTGGGCAGGATTGACTACTTGATCCAAGTCTAAAAACCGTTGAACCGTTCCTTTTCCAAAAGTGAATTCACTGCCAACAATAATAGCACGCTGATAATCTTGCAGTGCTGCCGCAAAAATCTCCGATGCGGAAGCGGAACCGCCATTAACCATCACTGCCAAAGGACCATCATAATAAATTCCGGGGTCAGTATCCGTCAAAACCGACTTGCGACCTCCTTTTTCCTGAATTTGCACGATTGGGCCTTCCTTGATAAAGTAACCAGCCATTTTTACAACGTCGGGCAATGAACCACCACCGTTATTTCGCAGGTCGATTATTAACCCGTCAATACCTTCATTTTTTAATTTCAAAACTTCCTTTAATACATCGTCAGAGCAACGTCTGCCACCACCTTTTTCATTGAAGTTTACATAAAACTGCGGCAAATAAATATATCCCACCCGTTCTTTGCCATCCGTTTGAACAATCACCGACTTGGCATAAGTCTCCTCAATAACAACTACATCTCTAACAATAGAAATCGTTTCCAACGAACCTTCCACATTTTTCACTAACAGTCTTACAGTTGTACCTTTTTTACCGCGAATCAATTTCACGGCTTTGTCGAGTCGCATTCCAACAACATCCACAAATTCTTCATCGGCTTGCGCAACCTTCAATATCAAATCATTTTCTTTCAATTTACCACCTTTCCATGATGGACTTCCGGGTACAATATTTACCACCTTAATGTAGCCATCTTTTTCTTGAAGTGTGGCTCCAATTCCCTCTAATTGTCCCGAAATGCTGATATCAAAATCCTCTTTATCTTTTGGCGGGTAATAACCCGTATGTGGATCGTAAAGGTTGGCAATTGAATTTAGGAAATTGGTCAATATATCGAAATGTTCCACTTGAGATAATCGTCTGAACCAATCATCGTTACGCTTGAGAATCTTTTCGCGAGATTCCTTTTCTAAATCCGCAAAAGACTTAATCACTATGGAAGTATCTTTATTCTTTTCAGCTTCCTCCTGAATTTTAAGCTTCGAGTTTATCTCCAACAAAACTTGATATTTTAACGCCAATCGCCATGATTCCTTCAGCTCTTTCTTCGACTTCGCAAATTCGTTTTTTTCATCATCAAGTTGAATTTCTTCATCGACCGTAAAATCAAAAGGCTTAGCTAAAATATCCTTATAATATTCAGATGCCTCTTTTGTTCGCTTTTCAATTAGCGTAGCACTCAGCTCAAAAAATTCAGCATTATTGGCTTTCAACTGATCATCAATAAGATTCTTGTATTTACTCAACGCATCAATATCTTCTTTGAGAAGGAACTTTTTTGTATAATCTAAGCGCTCAATATAGATATCAAAAACCGTGTTGGAAAACTTATCATCCATTTCAACAACATCATAATGCGCATATTTTAAGGCATTTACAACCAAATCGGTAACAATAGTTTCTTTTTCTTTATTAACTGATTCTTGATATTGATATGCGCCAAACAGCCCAAGCGCTGTAATTGCTAAAGCAAAAAAAACGAGCTTTCTTTTCATCCAAACTATTTTTAGGAATTTCAAATTACGTTATTTAAAGAACTCACAAAACTAAATTATTTACCAATAACCTAACAAATTCGCCTCGTTAAATTATGTTTAGCTGTTAAACATAAAACACAAGTTCCTAATTGATAATTAATTACATTTCATTAAAATTACCCAATAATTACTTAATTTCGCCAGCCAAACCAATTTGATGGAACGATATATCGACATACACACCCATAGTTATCGGCAGGAAGTCTTATCCATTGTCAATATTCTTGCTCATAAGATGCCTGAGCCTAACGACATCCATTATCCTGTTTCTATTGGAATTCATCCATGGTTTATTAAGGAATTGGAGCTGGATAAAGCTATCCAAAATCAACGATTGCTTATCGAAAAATCAGATTATGTGGTTGCAATTGGCGAGTGCGGATTAGATAGAAACATTCCTTTAAGCATCGAAACACAGACGGAAGTGTTTGTAAATCAAGTAGAATTGGCTAACAGTTCCGAATTACCCATTATAATCCATTCGGTTCGCAGTTATGCCGACTTTTTTCAACTAATGAAAACAGGAATCAACAAAACGCCATGGATATTTCATGGGTTTCGAAGTAACTACCAGATAGCAAAGCGAATAGTCGATTTTGGAGGATATATTTCGATTGGAGCTTCCATTCTTCAAAGTAATTCTATGTTAAATGAGGTGATTAAAAAAATTCCACTCCAGCGGATTTTCTGTGAAACGGATGATTCCAAGGAGAGTATTAAAAGCATTTATGAGTTTTTTGCAAAAACCCGAAGCATCTCCGTAGATGAATTAACTCATCAGATTTATCAAAATTTTTATTACAACTTCAAGCATGTCATTAGATAATTGGACCGAACGCACCGAATTGTTGATTGGCAGCCAAGGTGTTGAATGCCTCAAAAACAGTCATGTTCTAATCGCAGGACTTGGTGGTGTAGGTGGTTTTACTGCAGAAATATTAGCGCGTGCCGGCGTTGGAATCATGACCTTAATTGATGCCGACAATTTTCACATATCGAATTTAAACAGACAATTAGGGGCTTTAACCTCCACGATTGGACGACCAAAAACAGAGGTTTTAATGAACAGATTAAAGGATATTAATCCTGAAATCAAATTAAACCTAATCACCGAATTTATTGTTGATGAAAGAATTACGGAAATTCTGAACATACAATTCGACTATATTGCAGACGCTATTGACAGTCTTGCGCCAAAAACCTACTTGATATTAAACAGTTTAAAACGCGGTTACAAACTGATTAGTTCAATGGGAGCCGGAGGAAAAATGCACCCCGAGCAAATTCGCATTTCGGATTTTAGCAAAAGTTTTAATGATGGTTTAGCCAGAATGCTCCGTAAAAGGCTTCATAAACAAGGAATTTATACAGGTTTTCCGGTAGTTTTCTCGCCGGAAAAAACAAACCCACATAGCATTATTCACGTTGAAAATGAGCGAAATAAGAAAACTACCGCTGGAACAATTTCGTATATGCCGATGATGTTTGGCGCATATATGGCAAGTTATATTATAAGAGATTTACTAAAAAACTCAGGAGTTAGCGTAGAGGAATAAAACATTGTTTATTTTTGTTGCTTAAAATTAAAATTCATGACACCTAAGAAACCGATTAAATACGTAAAGGCCAATTTTTTTCTGCACCTTATTATTGTTATCACATTCCTTACAGTGATACCTAATACGCTTGTAGGCCAAGAAGCCAACGAATCCGTAAAAAAAATCACAAGAACCATTCAATTAATTGACGGACAATACGTTGACACTGTAAACATGTCTGATTTGGTGGTTGAAGCCATTAAAGCCATGGTGACGAAGTTAGATCCACATAGCAAATACCAAACAGTTGAGGAAAGCATCAAAAATCAAGAATCGTTAAACGGAAGTTTTGGCGGCGTGGGCGTTAATTATCAGATTTTAAGAGACACTTTGCTTGTCTTGTCGGTTGTTGACGGAGGGCCAAGTCAAATTGCAGGAATACAGCCCGGCGATAAAATTTTAGCGGCTGACTCAGTTCAATTAATTGGAAATAAGCTGACTTTTGATTTTATTTCTAAAAACCTACGGGGTGCCATTGGAACAACAACTGTGTTGAAAATACTGCGGAAAAGTGAAAATCAAATAAAGGAAATTAAAGTTACGCGAGGGGCGATTCCAATAAAAACCATTGATGCCGGATATTTGATGGATAAAAATACAGGTTATATAAAAATCAACGGTTTCTCCTTTACAACCATGTCCGAATTTAAAGCCACGAGCAGTTTTTTACAAATGCAAGGCATGAAAAACCTCATTCTTGATTTGCGAGGCAATCCCGGCGGATTAATGATAAGCAGCATAAACCTTGCGGACGAGTTTCTGGAACCAAACCAGCTCATTGTTTACACCGAAGGAGCTCATTATAAGAGGGAAGACTACCTTTCAAAAGGGCAAGGAGACCTTAAAGAGATACGACTTATTGTTTTAGTAGATGAGCTGTCTGCCTCTGCGTCCGAAATATTCGCCGGAGCCATGCAGGATTTAGACCGCGGCTTAATCGTTGGGCGCAGAAGTTATGGTAAAGGCCTTGTTGGACGAAATTTCCCTTTGCCGGACGGCTCATCACTCAGACTAACCACCGGACATTATTACACACCAAGCGGAAGATGTATTCAAAAATCGTATTCCAGTGGCATTGAAGCCTATAAGAACGATTTAGCGAAAAGGTCTAAAAACGGAGAACTAACCAATAAAGACAGCATACAAATTATTGATTCACTGATATACAAGACAAAGAACGGCAGAAATATTTATGGCGGTGGCGGTATAATTCCGGATGTTTTTATTGGAATAGATACTAATAGATCCAAAACATATTTCGATACATTGATGAATAAGGGTATTATAAATGCTGCTGCAGGCCATATTTTTGATTTATATCTTTCAGAATTAAAGCGGTATCAAAATTTAAAACATTTTGAATCCAATTTTAAAATTAAGGA
>JAFGWF010000034.1 GCA_016937295.1 Bacteroidales bacterium | reverse complement strand
GCTGATGCCATTTATGTAGGTATGGATGTAGGAGTGTTTTACCGTGATTCCAACTCAGCAGATTGGGTTCCCTTTATGAAAAACTTGCCGAATGTCATCATTAATGAATTAGAGATTTTTTACCCCGATCAGAAGATTAGAGCAGCAACTTATGGCCGAGGATTATGGGAATCGCCGCTTTTTCACTTGGCAAATAGCATAGAATCGTCCACTTCGAGGGAATTGGATGCCATTAAGGTAGTTCCAAATCCGGTATCAGATATTTTATCCATTTATCTTGAAAATGCCGTTTTTAATGACACAAAAGTGGAATTATTTTCAACTAATGGAAAACTAATAACGAGTTTAATAATCTCAAATACTGACAATTACAAATTGAATATGAGTAATTTGACGGAAGGGATATATCTTCTGAAAATCTCAAATAACCTTCAAACTGTTACTAAGAAAGTCGTGAAGTTTTAAATGAATTTGTTAAATTTTAAACTCTATATTAATTTTTTGTTAATTATTGATTTTTTTAAAATTATCACTTGACAAGGCGTATAAAATTGATTTATATTTGCATCGTGATTCTGATTAAACATCACACCGCTCCTTGAAACAAAGTTCTGCAAAGAACGATAAAGATACTCCTACCTCAATTTTATTAATTAGTGATTAATTATTTTTTCCCCCCCTTGTAGTTCTACTTGGGGGGGTTTTTTTTATATATATTTTTCGCATAAGAGACATAAAAAAATCCCGAGAAACCCATATTTCTCGGGACGATATTATCCGTTATAGTCACCTCTAATTTTTACGCAACTTTTTAGATTTAAGCATATTAGCCGGTGATAACACTTCATCCAATTCGGTTTGAGTCATCAAATTTCGTTCGAGAACCAAATCATAAACAGAACGGTTATCGCGCAAAGCAACTTTCGCCAAATCAGAACAGATTTCATAGCCAAGAATAGGATTCAAAGCTGTAACCAAGCCAATACTGTTAGCCACATATCCGCGACAAACCTCTTCGTTAGCAGTTATTCCTGACACACATTTATAATTTAAGGTATTCATTCCATTAATCAACATATCAATTGACTCGAAAAGCGATTGAACGATGACCGGCTCCATAACATTCAATTCTAATTGCCCTGCTTCGGCAGCCATAGTTACGGTCAGGTCATTACCAATCACTTTAAAAGCAACTTGATTAACCACTTCAGGAATCACAGGATTAACTTTTCCGGGCATTATGGACGAACCGGGTTGCATTGGAGGAAGATTAATTTCGCCTAATCCGGCACGAGGACCGGAGGATAATAATCTTAAATCGTTCGATATCTTCGAGAGTTTGATAGCAAGACGCTTTACTGCCGAGCTAAAAATTACAAAGGCGCCGGTATCCTGGGTTGCTTCAACTAAATTAGAAGCAAGTTTCAAATCCAATCCTGTGATATTTCTAAGATGCTTCAAGACAGTTTCTGGATAATCAGGATCGGCGTTTATACCGGTTCCAATAGCCGTTGCGCCCATATTAATTTCCATCAATAAATTAGCATTTTGCCTTAAACGTTCGATTTCTTCGGAAAGGGTAGCCGCATAGGCATCAAACTCCTGACCAAGAGTCATTGGAACCGCATCTTGCAACTGGGTTCTGCCCATTTTTATCACATTTTTAAACTCGTGGCCTTTAATTCTAAAAGCATTGATTAGATTAACTAAGGCAGGAATCATCTTTTCGGTGCTATTGACTAAAGCAATTTTTACGGAAGTCGGATACGCATCATTAGTGGATTGGGATAGATTCACATGATTATTGGGATGACAATGCTCATAATCACCCTTATTGAATCCCATTAATTCCAAAGCCCGATTAGCAATTACTTCGTTGGCATTCATATTGGTTGACGTTCCGGCGCCCCCTTGAATCATATCGACCACAAAATGAAAATGGTATTTGGAGTTCAAAAGTTCATCACAAGCCCGACAAATAGCATTACAAACCACATCGTCAAGCATGCCCAACTCATGATTAGCCAATGCGGCACCTTTTTTCACCATTGCCAAAGCATCGATTAAGAGGGGATAAAAATTTAGCTTTTGGCCGCTGATATTGAAATTTTCGACAGCACGCAAAGTTTGCACGCCAAAATAGGCGCCAATCGGCACATCCATATTACCTAACAAATCGTGCTCACTTCGAGTTTGACCGGATTGATACTGCGCTGCAGAATGACTTACTTTCGAGTTGGCATATTGCATTCTACGCGAAATAACACGAATGATATTAGATAAAAACTTAAGGGTAATTTCCCCATTTAATTTAAAAAACTCACGTGGAATTTTATAGACGGTTAGTTCGGATAGTGCTCGTGCCGAAGTGCTATGAGTTGACTCCTCTGACAAAACACCCTCGCCTAAAAAATCGCCTTGAGAAAAGATGACTAACTTACGTTCGTTCCCTTGAAAATCGAAATCCGTAAGAATCACATCGCCTTTGCGAATAATATAAATGGCATTTCGATTGGCACCTATTGTAAAGAGATAAGCCCCTTCGTCATATTTTTCACGTATCAGATTGTCTGTAATCAATTTAAGTTCGTTTCGGTCGAGGCCAAAAAACAACTCAACAGAAGAGAGAAAATTAATAATTTCATTCATAAGATCAGGTTTTAGAGTGTAAGAAAAAACGCCGCTAAAGTAAAAGATTAAAGGTTGTTGAAATATAATTTCTTCAACAAAAAAAAAGATAATTCCATGAAAAAAGGCAAGCATAGTGATGCTAAAAAGTGGCTATTACACGACCAAAAAAGGAACTTGTTGAAAAAAGAATTTGGATGATTTATGAATGAAGAAAAAGCGTATTACTTTTGCACAAAGGAATAAATTCTATGGCAAACGATTTTCAGCAACGAGAAATAGGAGTAAAAAAGCCGCTTAAACCATTGAGCGGACCGGGAATAGTGACATCAGCTACAGCGATGGAATATGGGAAGCTTCCACCACAAGCGGTTGAAGTGGAAGAATTAGTTCTCGGGGCATTAATGCTTGAAAAAAATGCAGTAAACACAGCTATTGAAATCCTTCAAGCATCCATGTTTTACAAGGATTCTCACGCTAAAATTTTTCAAGCGATATACGACTTATTCAATAATTCAGAACCAATAGACATTATTACGGTAACCAACAAATTGCGTAGCAATGGTCATTTAGAATTAGTTGGAGGGCCATACTATATTACCCAATTGACCTCAAAAATCACATCTGCCGCAAATATAGAATTTCATTCAAGAATCATTTCGCAAAAGTTTATTCAAAGAGAGCTCATTCGGATTTCTACCGAAACGGTCAAATATGCCTTTGAAGACACGACTGACGTTTTTGTATTATTGGATACAGCAGAAAAAAACCTGTTCAAGATTGCCGAAGATTATTTGCATCGTTCGGCAACCGACATGGGAAAAATTGTGAAAGACGCCATAAAAAACATCGAAGAAGCGGCAAAGAAAGATGGAAATGTAAGCGGAGTTCCAAGCGGATTCTACGACATTGACAATATCACGGCGGGTTGGCAAAAAAGCGATTTAATAATTTTGGCTGCACGACCCGGCATGGGAAAAACAGCTTTTGCTCTTACAGTTGCCCGTAATATTGCTGTTGACCACAAAAAAGGAGTTGCGGTTTTCTCTCTTGAAATGTCTGCCACACAACTTGTTACACGTTTGATTTCGGCTGAGGCAGAGATCGACGCATCTAAGCTTAAGAAGGGAGAATTATCTAAAGCAGAATGGGATAAAATGATAACTGCGTCTGGAAAATTATCCACTGCTCCTTTATATATTGACGACACTCCTGCGCTCTCTATCTTTGAATTAAGAGCCAAATGCCGCCGATTGAAAGACAACTATAACATCGAGCTAATTGTTATTGATTATTTACAATTGATGACCGGTCCACAAGAAAAAGGTGGCAATCGTGAACAAGAGATTTCAACGATTTCGCGCTCATTAAAAGCTTTGGCCAAAGAGCTCAACGTACCTATCATCACACTTTCGCAGTTGAACAGGTCGGTAGAAACAAGGGGAGGAATAAAGAAGCCACAACTTTCGGACTTAAGGGAGTCGGGAGCCATTGAGCAAGACGCCGACATGGTATGTTTTATTTACAGACCGGATTACTATGGTATTGAAAAACAGGAAGAAGGGCAGGGTGAAAACTATGCTGAATTAGTTATCGCCAAGCATCGTAATGGAGCCCTTGAAGATGTTAAAATTCAATTCATTAAACGGTTTGCTAAATTTGCAAATTACCAAGATAAGTTCGACTTTTCGGAAGCAATGACCGGAGAAATTGTTAGAAATCAAAATCCAAATGCCGGCATGAATCCGAATCAGGCTTTTGAGTCGGGAGGCATCACAATACCCTCAAGCATGAATAAAGACGCGGTCGCTCTGCCCAAAGAAACCGAGAGAGACTTTGACGAATCTCATTTTCCACTTAAAGAAAATGAACCATTTTAAAAATTAGAAGAATGAAAACAACCCTCCTTTTAACCTTGATATTATTGGTATTTGGGGTAAAGCTAAATGCTACTAAAATACTAATTCCCATGGATTTAAACCAAAAAAACCACTTAAAAGCGTATGGCATCGCCTACTGGCTTTTGGAGCAGGAAGTGGAAGTAAGTTGGTTATTGAATTATCAAGGTGGCAGTTTTATGTTTCAACACCTTGAAGCAATAGAAAAAGAATGCAAGCTTAGGGGAGTAAGTTATCAGGTGATTGCCGATGCGCAATCTACAGCACTGTTAAACGAAATTTCCGATCCTGCAAAAAACATGGATGTCATAAAAATGGAAAAAGCCCCAAAGATTGCAGTCTATTCACCGCCAAATATGCAACCATGGGACGATGCCGTTACATTAGTACTGACTTATGCCCAAATTCCTTACGATATCATTTATGACAAAGAAGTTTTGAATGATGAGCTTTTAAAATACGACTGGCTACATCTTCACCATGAAGATTTTACCGGTCAATATGGGAAATTTTGGGCAAATTACCGCACACAGCCGTGGTATATTGAGCAGCAACGAGTGATGGAAGAAATGGCGAAAATGTTAGGTTATTCCAAAGTTTCCGAACTGAAGCTTGCTGTTACCATAAAAATCAGAGATTTTGTACTTGGAGGCGGATTTCTATTTGCCATGTGTTCAGCCACTGACAGTTATGATGTATCCTTAGCTGCTGCCGGCATCGACATCTGTCATCCTCAGTTCGACCATGATCCAATGGATCCTCAAGCCCAAACGAAATTGAAATTTGACAATTGTTTTGCATTTCAAAACTTCAAAATCAGCCAAAATCCTTATGAGTACGAAATATCGAATATTGATGTAAATCCATATCTGCGGCAACAAAAACTACAGGAAAAAGACGACTTTTTTACTCTATTTGATTTTTCGGCGAAATGGGATCCGGTGCCAACGATGCTCTGCCAAAACCATACACAAATAATCAAAGGTTTTTATGGTCAGACAACAGCTTATGAAAAGGCGTTAGTAAAAAAAGACGTATTAATAATGGGCGAAAACAAAATGCTGAACGAAGCCCGTTATATTCACGGGGAATATGGCAAAGGGACGTGGACATTTTATGGAGGCCATGATCCGGAAGATTATCGGCATTTAGTTGGTGACCCACCAACGGATTTGAGCCTAACGCCCAATTCTCCCGGTTACCGGCTGATACTCAACAATGTACTTTTTCCGGCAGCCAAAAAGAAAAAGAGAAAAACCTAGTTCTATTGCACTATTTAACTTTTTTCTCATTTGTAAATCAACTGTTGTGTCGAAAGGAAATATTTGTACTTTTGCCGTCCGATTTTTTATCGGAATCGTGTTAACTTATTAATAATCAAATTTTAAAACGAATAACTATGGTAAATCGTTATGAAACCGTTTTCATTTTAACTCCCGTTTTATCTGACGAACAGATGAAGGAAGCGGTAAACAAATTCCGTGGTTTGATAGAAAAGTCCGAAGGGGCCAAAGTCATCCATGAGGAAAAATGGGGTTTGCGCAAATTAGCATACCCAATACAAAAGAAATCCACCGGATTTTATCATCTCTTTGAATTTGAAGCTGATAGTGCTTTTATCAAAGATTTTGAAGTTTCATTCAAGCGTGACGAACGCATCTTGCGCTTTTTGACAGTGAAGCTCGATAAGCACATGATTGCTTATGCTGAAAAGAAAAGAGCATCAAAAGAGAAAGTTGAAGAATTAACTAATTCCTAATTTAAAAAGACGAAAACATGGCTACAAGTTCAGAAATAAGATACTTAACACCGATAGCAGTAGATACCAAAAGGAAAAAATACTGCCGTTTTAAGAAAAGTGGAATCAAGTATATCGATTATAAGGATGCTAATTTCCTCTTAAAATTTGTCAATGAGCAAGGTAAGATTTTACCACGCCGCTTAACCGGCACCTCATTGAAGTACCAGAAGAAAGTTGCGCAAGCTATCAAACGCGCGCGCCATATTGCATTAATGCCTTATGTAGGTGATTTATTAAAATAAGGAGGAATAAGAAATGGAAGTAATTCTAAAACAAGATATCGCAAAATTAGGTTTTACAAACGACATCATCACCGTGAAAGACGGATATGCTCGTAATTATCTAATACCAAACGGGTTAGCAACCTTAGCTACACCATCTGCTAAAAAAGTATTAGCAGAAAATCATCGTCAAAGAGCCCATAAAGAAGAGAAGATTCGCAAAGACGCTATGATTTTAGCTCAAGCAATTGAGGCCTCTGAATTAACGATTACCGCCCGTGTTGGAGAATCAGGTAAAATCTTTGGCTCAATAACCTCGCAACAAGTAAGTGATGCTTTGAAAGCGCAAGCTAACCTCTCTATCGACCGCAAGAAAATTGAAATCAAAGGGGATTCAATTAAAGAATTAGGTAGCTTTACGGCTACTGCAACCTTGCACAAAGAGGTGTCAGCAACTATTCAATTTAAAGTCGTTGCCGAATAATTTAGTTCGATTTCAAAAAAACCTGATTAAAAAGTTTTTAATCAGGTTTTTTTTTCTACTTTTGAAACATCAAAACAGAGCTCCTCGCCTGTTTTATTGCTACAGATTTTTATTTATCACCTAAACTAAAAACAACATGACCAGAAAGCAAATGAGTTATGTTCGGTCTTTGCGTCAATCGAAATTTCGTCGCGTAAATGAGCAATTCGTAGCTGAAGGACCGAAAATTGTCGAAGAGTTAATGGATAGCAGTTTTAAAATTTTCACTATTTATGCCACTGAAGAATGGCTTGAACAAAATATTGAAAAGGTTAATGCAAAGCAGATTCAATACGAAATTGTCAGTGCTGCCGAGTTAGCATCTATCAGCAGAATGAAAGAACCTAATAACGTTCTTGCCGTGGTGTATCAAAAAGAAATTCCTGAAGAGATGGATATTTCAGGACTTACCTTAGCACTCTATGGCATTAGCGATCCGGGCAATATGGGCTCCATACTGCGAACAGCCGACTGGTTTGGTGTTACCAATATTTTCTGTTCATTCCGAACGGTGGATATTTATAATCCCAAAGTAGTGCAAGCTTCCATGGGGTCTATTGGTCGATTAACGGTTACCTACCTTGATTTTGAAGATTTATTTGCCCAATGTAATGAAGTTGGAATTCCAATTTACGCGGCAATTCCCGGTGAAAAAAACTTTTATGATATTGATTTTCCAACTACAGGGATGGTCGTAATTGGCAGTGAAGCAAATGGCATCAAAGAAAAGTACTACAAATATTTCAATGAAAAAATTTCTATCCCAATGTTCTACGACCGCCAAACAGAATCGCTCAACGCAGCAGTGGCTACGGCTATTCTCGTTTCGGAAATTAGACGTAAAATTGGTTAGTTTTTTATAGGAACTTTTTTCGATTCGCTGATTTTTGTCAATTTGATTTAAGCCTAATTCAGTCCTTTCTTCAAACATATTAGGATGTTTGCTTATGTCAATTTTATATACTTTGGCGACACTTTTTTCTAAGATTTGATAATCTATTTTAAAGTCATCTTACTAACTATTAAACAATTGATAATGAAGAAAATTGGTATATATTATTGGCCATTAAAAGGGAACGTTGAGAAAACAGCTAAAACGTTAGCCTCCAAATTAACTGAATATGACGTTACACTTATCACTTTAGAGGAAGCAACAATCGAAAGTTTCGATAATTTCGACTTTTTGATTTTTGGCAATTCCACTGTCGGTGCTCCTCATTGGGAACATGCAACAACCGACAATAAGTGGTTTTTAATGTTTCACCAGCTTGAGGAGAAAAACATCGATTTCAACGGAAAAAAAACAGCCTTTTTCAGTTTGGGAGATCAAGTAAATTATCCTCATAATTTTGTGGATAGTCTTGAACTTGTTCACTCCTACCTTGAAAAACTCCATATTCAAACGGTTGGCAACTGGCCGAACAAGGGTTATGAGTTTTATGAATCCAAAGCACTTCGGGGAGATAATTTTATCGGACTTGTACTTGATTTAGACAATCAGCCGGACAGTTTGGATTCGTACACTTCGCAATGGGTCGAAATACTTCGACAAGAGTTTGTATAAACTATTTAGCAAGCCATCTCCTACCCTAACTATTTTAATCACAAAGCAATCCATTGGTAAGCAGACTGATGGATTGTTTTAGTGTTTAAAGAAACCACACACTATATTCCGCAAATAAAAATCAAAAATGAGATAACCGCGCTTAGAAATTGTGCATTTGTCGCTATGGATTAACATTTATCAAGACAATTAGTTAAAAATTATAGACTAAACATTCATTTTGTTAAATTAAATGTATCTACTTTAGCACTCCGTTGGATTGTCTTATGAAGAAAAGAGGCAAAAGCAGTTGGTAAGCAATTCAATGAAGTTTCAAATGAAAACAGTTCATTATTCATATTTTTCCTAATAGATACTTTACATTTACATCTCCATTTATCCATTGATAATCAAGATGTAAGAAAATACATAAGAATATTAAATGAAAGTTATAACGATTTTGGGAGCCGGATTATCGGCAACAAGTTTAATAAATTATTTACTTCAGCATTCTGAGGAAAACGACTGGCATATAAAAATTGGCGATATTGATGAGCAATTAGCCAAGAGGAAAATCAACGGGTCGAAACGCGGAAAGGCTTTTTACTTTAATGTGAGCGATGATAATCTGGTAGAAAAAACAGTCGCAGAGTCCGACATTGTTGTCAGCTTATTACCGGCTCGATTTCATTTTGTTGTAGCTCAAGCTTGTGTAAACCATGGTGTTCCAATGTTGACAGCGTCGTATGTCTCGAAAGAAATGTTAGAATTACAAGACGAGGCTATAGCTAAAGGCATTGGCATCTATAACGAACTGGGAGTTGATCCCGGAATTGACCACATGTCGGCAATGAAAATTATCGACCAGATAAGGAATACCGGAGGAACATTAACCGCATTTTTCAGCTCAACGGGTGGACTGGTAGCGCCTGCCTTTGATGATAATCCATGGAACTATAAATTTACGTGGAATCCACGAAATGTAGTTCTTGCAGGACAAGGAGTCAGCAAGTTTATCCGCAATGGTGATTATAAATTTATACCTTATACTCAGCTTTTTAGCCGAATCATTCCAACTTCAGTCGAAGGTTATGGCGATTTTGAGATATACCCGAATCGAGACTCCCTTGCCTACCGAAAGACCTATAACTTAGATAATATTCCAACAATTTTCAGAGGAACAATCAGGAGGCCGGGATTTGCCAAAGCTTGGAATGTTTTTGTTCAATTAGGGGCTACCGATGATAGTTATATTATCGAAAACTCGGAATCAATGACTTATCGTCAATTTATCAATACATTCCTACCCTTCCGTGAGAACGAATCTGTTGAAGAAAAATTAATAAATCTATTACCGCATCTTGTTGACGAAGAAGTGATGCAGAAGCTTCATTTTTTGGAAATATTTAGCAATAAAACCATAGGATTGCCGTCAGCATCACCTGCACAAATATTACAAAAAATATTAGAAGACAAATGGCAACTTAAAGAAGGTGAAAGAGATATGATTGTTATGCAGCACCGATTTGAGTTTTCCGATTCTGATAACAAACCTCATATCAAAGTAGCCTCACTTGTTGTTGAGGGTGAGTCGAAAGAAATAACTGCAATGGCAAAAACTGTTGGTTTACCATTAGCCATCGCGGTTAAGTTAGTTGCCACCGGAAAAGTAAATATTCCGGGAGTCTCTGTTCCCGTGGTGCCTGAGCTTTATCAGCCTATTTTGGATGAACTCGAAACCTTAGGAATAGTTTTTAAAGAAGAAGATTTATAGGTCGTAAAGCAACTAATTTTTTATAAATCTCGTTGTAATCACCTGATTGTTAATAGTATTTTTTACAAAATACTGTCCCGGTTTCAAGGATGAAAGATTTATTTTCAACAATGATTTGCCATTAAAGTCATTCGTTTCGATTAGTATTTTTCCACTTAAATCACAAACCAAAAGATTTCCTTTTACAACGTTTTTACCAAAATCTATAGTCAGAAAATCTTGAGCAGGATTTGGGAAGACCTTGTAAACTAAAGGCTTTTGAGGCAATGCAGGAATTGAAGAAACGAAACTCATTACCGTTGTCGTGTCGAAATAGGTAGTCATATCCATCTGATTGAGCAAGATGGCCGAGTAAGGAACGCCAAAACTTTTGGTAGTTCCGCACGAAAGATAAGTGCTATCGCAGCTCGAAAAAACAATATTTCCCGGTGTTTCTTCCGATGTTCCTCCCACAGTGGAACCGGCATGCCAATATCCCATCCAGTCGAATTTTCCGGTATAAATATCCCCTAATCCTTGAGTGTAAACCGTTGAAAAACCGGTAACTATCAACATTCCGGTAGAATCGGAAATGATATCCGAGAAGTAGGAATCGCCATTTTGCTTTTCATCCTGAAGAAGCACAAAATCGCCGGACTGATGCGCTTTGACAATTATAGGTTCACGCCAAGGATTCAAAGTATCGAAACGAAAACCGGTTCCCACAATCATAGAATCTTCAAATCGAATTAAAGACTGCAACGAACCTTTCCATTGAGGCATCACCGATTGCCAGACCATATTACCTTGGTTATCAAAACTTTTTATAAAAGCAGAATCCGGTTCTTCGGCCAAAGTCAGAGTATGTCCACTTACAAATATCTCTTGATTTTTACCAAAACAAATATCTGTATTTTTCTCAGCCTGACCACTTCCGAGATAGGAAGTCCAGAGTAAATTTCCGTTGAAATGAATCCGCGACAACATTGGATTGGATTGGCCGGATAATGGTCCATTGTATGAACTGCCCGAAACTAAAAAAGTGGAGTCGCCAAAGAAGCTCACGGCGGAAGCCATATCCCAATCCGCTGAGCCATACTGTTCGTTGAGCAAAATATCGCCGTTATGATTGATGAACAACAGAAAATAATTAACCGTTTGAGCAATTGAGTTGGTCACATTTCCGATTATAACTATTTGATTTTGATTGTTTAATGCTGCCGAAGTAGCTTCTTCATTAAAAGAAAATCCATAGGTTTTTTGCCACAAAAAATTCGCATTACTGTCTAAAGCAATCACCCAAACATCTTTACCGCCATTACCATAAGCCGAGGTGTTTCCTATCACGCGGTAGCCTTTATCGGATGTTCGAAAAGCAGCAACACCTTGATCATATCCACTACTGGTAAGCACCATTTTAAACGTGTTTTGAGCAACAAGCAGTTGGGTAAAAACTAAACTTATCAAACCGAAAATAAAAAGCCTCATAATATCGCTTGTCGAATTTTAATAAGCTGAATCAAGAGATCTTCCATAAGACTGAGGCGAAGCATATTAGCGCCGTCAGAGAGGGCAATTTCAGGTTTTGGGTGGGTTTCGAGGAATAGACCGTCAGCCCCAACCGCCACAGCGGCCTTCGCTATGGTCGAAATCAACTCCGGCTGACCACCTGTTACCCCTTTTTCCTGGTTAGGTTGCTGAAGTGAGTGTGTGCAATCCACAATTACCGGACTGCCAAATTTTTTCATAATCGGCACTGCACGAAAATCAACAATCAAATCCTGATAGCCAAACATGGTTCCTCTATCGGTAACCATCACCTTATCATTTCCGGCATTTCTTACCTTATGAATCGCATTCATCATCGATTGGGGTGATAAAAACTGACCTTTTTTAATATTAACCACTTTTCCAGTTTTGGCAGCAGCCTCCAATAAATCCGTTTGACGACTCAAGAAGGCAGGTATTTGCAACACATCCACGTAGTTAGCAGCAGAATAGGCTTCGGCCTCAGTATGAATGTCGGTAATGGTAGGAACATGAAACTCTTTGCCGATGCTTTGAATAATTTTTAAAGCCTTAACGTTACCAATTGTTGAAAACGAATCGGCCTTACTGCGATTGGCTTTTCGGTACGAGGCTTTAAAAATGAAAGGAATCTTTAATCGGTTTGAAAGTTCGGTAAGATGTGCGGCAATTTCATACGGAGTTTTCTCATTTTCGATGACGCATGGACCGGCTATCAGAAAAAAATTATCCGACTCTGTGTGTTTAATTTGTGGTAAAAATTTGTGAATCATAATCTAAATTTGACGTGTAAAATTAATAAAACCTCCAAATCCGGCAAATTTTTGTTGAACAATAATGCCACTAAGGTAATTAGTTCCCAAAACTATAGAGGTTCCATTCTTTTGCTGAAGTTTAAGGCCAATTCCAAAGTTGAACCGACTATAGCGGCCATATCCCACGGAAGGAATAATCGTTAAACGTGAATTGACAGAATAATATAAATTCAACCGGTGTTCCCCATACATATAACCTGTAAACCAATATTTTATAATTCCTTCCACATCTAATTTATCAGGAATCAAATTGTGTTTATATCCTAAATGTAGTGAAAAATTAGTAAAATTAGTTGTAGGAGAAGATGTTGTATTTTGGTTTAGAAAATCGTTAACTGTATCACTTAGACTCGTTGAAAAAACAGAATCGGGCATTTGAAGAATATTAGCGACCTCCATACCTTCCCAAATTATTGGGTCAGTATAGTGCAAAAGTTTAATTTTCTTTGGCCAACGAATAAAACCAAAATCATCCAATCGAAATTCAAAAACGGAATTGGCTTTGGATTTATACCGATATAAAAAATCCAATCCTAGACCAAAACCATGAAATTGACCAAAATTATACGCGCTCGACTCTAAATACGCATAGTTTATTTGACCATTAAAGGCTAATTTGTCGCCGTTTTGAGAGGTAAACAATGTGGCATCTTTCAGATTGAGCTCCTGATAATTATTACCAATATTTAGCTGAATATTAGCCAAATAGAAATGCTTTTTGTTATTGGAATATCTATTTAGACCACCACTGATGCCGTAGTAATTAAGGTAAAAAAAGCCACTTTTGCTTAACTGAGCCTCCAAATCCACCGAAGATGAATTACCATAAAAAACGGTTTTGAACAAATCAGATGTAAATCGAATCTGAGCAATATTATGCCATTCCAAATTCACCTGAAAACCAAGCGATTCTCGATGGAATAGTTTACGGTTTTCTTGGCGGTAGGTCCATCGAAAATCGCCCGACTGACCGGCAATATTCAACTGATTCAAACGATTGAAATTAGTCGTTTTAATATCCTCATCAATGAATCCGCCAAACAAAAAGCGGTTAAGCATTGCATTATTTACACGGCCCCCTCCTATTTCGTAAGAGGCATCCATCTCAAAAAACTGGTCATAAGATTTGGGGGTAGCTTTCGTCACCTTTTCCTGTGATTGTGCATTCAAAGCGAAAACACTAAAAATCAATATTCCCAAACTTACCTTAAATCTCATAATCTGCATCTAAAACCACCTGAATATCAATTCGATAATGCTCGTAAAGCTGAATTCTGCGCATATTACTATTATGAATTGTTGAACGCACAAGAACTTTGTTATGAGTCTTTAGTTTATTCAGCATGGATGGAGTTAAAGGAATAATCATTTCGGCCACTGATGGTTGCTGAATAAAATCTTGGGCATTGAGCTGACCAGATTTCACTGTAATATTTCCCTGAATCAACGAATCGACTGTAATCCCAAAGTCATCTTGAAGATAAAACTGTAAAGAAACATCGAAAGGAAAATAATTTTCAGCCCTAATAATCAGGTTACCGGATTTAATCTTTTCGTCATCAAAATTTATTGTAGTAACTTCCTCAATAAGGAGATGATTAAGGTCAATTTTCAGGGGAATTTCCATGGAAATAAAACCATTCAACGGATAATCGGCATAGATAAAATCGTTATAACCACTAATATTGCCTAAAGGATTTGTTTTAAAGTCGATATCGTAAATAAGCTTATCAGGCTGTAT
>JAFGWF010000233.1 GCA_016937295.1 Bacteroidales bacterium | reverse complement strand
ATGCGCGAAGCTTCCATTTCTAAGAGCCACTTTTTTACCCCTTTCGACCGCTTAGCTCGCCTGATAAGTCCCTCAGAAAGGGCGTCTTGAAAGTCGATAATTTTGCGACAAGAAAACAAATCTGCATACTCTGCGGTTCGTACCAACTGAAAAAAAACAACATCAGGTTGTAATTGAAGACCAATCTTTTGAATCGGACTAAATAACGACTTTTTGGTGAAATAACCCACTTGCGCCGGTTTGCCCTTAATGAGAGCCTTAAAAATATTAATCAGTTTTGTAAGGCGATTTAAAGGAAAAATATGGATAGTCGTGCAGAATTCCAAGAGTGCTTTTTCAGTTTGAACTGTTGGTTTTTCATCAGCCAAAGCTATCAAATGTACGCGATGATAAGCAGATAACTCCCTCATTTGATGATATGCACGAAGTTTATCGCCTTTATCTAAAGGCCACGGCACACGCGAAAGAAAAAACAAAATATCCATTCTAAACCGTCTTTCGTTTTCGATGACAAAATAACTTTTTGTCGAATCTATTTAGAATACAAATGAACGATTTTTTTCTCTAAAGAATTAGGTAAAGTCGAAAGGGTTTTTTATTTGGTACTAAAAAGATACCGCAATGACACAAAATAATTTCGACCCGCCGCAGGAAAACCTTCCGAAAACTGATAATTTCTATCAAAAATATTATTAATTCCCGCTCCTATTTCCATTCCTTTCCACCTATAGCTTCCGCTAAAATTCATGGTTGCAAAAGCTCCGGCTACAGTTCCATAACTTGTACTGAATCTTTCACTGTAATAATCAGCAAATACATTCAATATCAAATCTTTAAACAATCGATAATCCAAATTTCCGGATAATTTATGATTAGGAACATCGGTAAAAAACAGCGACGAATTGGTCCGATTTTTTCTGTCGATAAAACTGTAATTTGCTGACATCCGAAAGGCTTTACAGACCAAATAATTCACCTCCATCTCCACACCTTTAAACGCAGCTTTTCCGGTATTTTGCATCTGAGAAATTCCGGGCTGCACTTCATCGACAGTTTGGATAGCATCGCTGAGATGGATGTAAAAGAGCGCCAATTGGGCGCTGAATTTGGCTTTTGGGTGATACAAAAACGAGGCTTCATAATGTGTGGCCATTTCGGGCTTTAGCCCAGGATTGGGCAAACCGCGACCGCTTTTGTAGGAATAACGCTCCTTCATCGTTGCAAATCGGGTACGATTAGCAATATGAGCTTTTACCGTAATTTGCTTCGTCAAATAATAATGGAAACCCACCTGAAGGTTAAAAGCATCTCCTGTGTAAGATTCAAATTCACCTATGCTGTCGTTACTTGGAAAATAATTCTCAGCGATTAAACTTTGTCGAATATTATAACTTAAACCTGTCATTATCAAAACCTTGTCATTTACTTCAAGACTATGATCCGCTCCCAAAGAAATGGTCTGATCGGCAGTTTTCCGTTTCTCTTCCCCCTCGTTATATTCGCTATGATAATCATTCTTCAAATGTGCCGAAAAGTGGAGGCGATTGCGCTTTCCAAGTCGCATTTCAGCAACCACATTTCCACCAAAGTCATAGTCGTTATAGAAACTTGTAAAGGTGTATTTCTTTATTTGAGTGCTATAGGTTGAATCGTCATAACTCTCCAATTTATTAATAAAATTATCATAAAAAACGCGCGTGCGAATGCTTAGGTTTTCGGTGATTTTATGGTTAGATAAAAAGTAAATATTCGACTTATTCCATTGAGGCCATTGCCAAAACCGAGCACTATTCAACGGGTCGTTTCCGGAATATGGAGGATTTCCTTTTTCTCCCTGCTGATGGTTGATATTGATAGCATATTCACTATTTTTTGAAGGAGAAAATCCTACCTTAAATTGCAGATTATCATCACTATAATAAGCGTTCTCACGGTTTTTTCCATCCTCATTTCTAATAGGTTCAAAGTTATCGGATAAGGGAAATGTTTTCTGTTCAACATGAAAATAACTTGCTTGAAAATACCATTTTTGTAATCGACTGCCCACTCGTAAACCATACTGCCAACCCTCGCCACTAAACGCACCGAAAATCGCCTCTGCCTCAAACTTTTCAACCGGTTTCAAGGTTACTAAATTTATGGCACCACCCATTGCATTGGGCCCTAACATCATGGAACTCATTCCTTTGGTGATGTCAATTTTTGCAAACCCGAAAGTCTTAAAGCGCCCTAAGTCGATAAGTCCGTCATAAGGAATATAAACCGGCATTCCATCAATAAACAAAGGCACCGCGCGGCTGTCGAAACCACGCACCATGATACCGCTTTCGTTTCGACTGCCATAATTTACCATATTTACCGAAGGCTGGGCAATTGCCGCCGCTGCAATGTCAATCCGATTTTTGGATAAAGCTTCGGAGCGCGCGATTGTAGAGCCCGTTTTTTCAGAAATGATGGTAACTTCACCCAACTCGTAAACAGGTTCAATCTTTGAGGAATCCGGTTGCTGTGCCACAACAGGTAAAAAAAACGATACGAATAGTATTGTCCATAAAAGGCTTCGACTTGTCATAAAAAAGGATTACGTAATTAACGATATAACTTAAAAAGAATAACGCTGCAAAAATAAAAGATTTTTGCTCAAAGGAACAAAAATCTTTTTCCAGCTCATCTACGCAGAATGAACTCTATGACGACTTTTACTAATTAAACCAATAGAAGTTGAGATGAATAGAGCAGCGATTAAAAGACTGATTTCCAATACATAATTCATTGGTTCAATCCAAAATTCGGAGAAAAACTCCCATCGTCCCATGATTTCCACAAAATTCCAAAAAATGATAACAGTAGGCATAGAATGGCGCAAAGCCGAATACATATCTTGCTTTTTGAGTAATCTTGCAAAAAGAATGATTGACCAAATTAAAGAACCAAAGGCAACGAAATAGGTTACAAAATGCCTATCGCCAAAAAAATTATCATCGTAGGAAAATAGCAAGACTAAATAGAAAAGCCAAAGCAACATGATGATTTCCATAAAAGATGAAACAGACGGATTGACAATCGAATGTTGAGTTAACTTAGTTTTTTGAATTTTAAACAACCTTTTCACCCAATTAAAAAAAGGGCATGTGGTTTTTGTTCCAAAAAGATAATAAAAGAGCAAGATGGCTAAGAAACCTACAGAGCTTGGCATGATTAGGTATTCAGGTTTGGTAACTATTTCGCCATTTTCCATAAGAGGGGCAACTTGATAGCGGTCGGCATAATACACAAACGAAAATTCAATCCAGCCTGTCCAAACCAAGAGACCGCCAAAGAATCCGGAAAATGCCGCACCAGTTTTGTTTGTGTGAAAAAAACCAAAAATAAGCAGAGCCAAGCCTACCAAACCCAAGGCTACTGCCGCAAAGATTACGTTTTGAGGATTCAGCAAATGTTCCATCAAAATCATAACCGCATGGCCAATAGGCATGGTAAGTAAAACAATGATGAATGCCAGAATTCCAATTAAAGGAGATTTCAATTTCATAATACTTTTATTTAAAATTTCTAAACTAAAATTAAACGGAAACACCGTTCTAACCAAAGCAAGTCGAAATTGCAGCTATGTCGATTAGAGTTATCATAGTTCTTATATACCAAATAAACAGTTAAAAACCACAACCTTACTGCATTTCCACTTTCAAGGCTTTAACCCAATTGGATAGCCGCAGCTCGGTCTTTTGACTTTCGTTGTCTTCATCAAGAGGTAAACCAACAAAATGTCCGTCAATAAACGCTTGAGATTCGTCGAAACTATAATCATCAGCCTCAGTAAAACCCACCACCTTACAACCTTTATTTTCAATTGCTTTATAGATAATTCCGATTCCATCCACAAAACTATCCGCATAACTATCTGCATCGCCGGTGCCGAAAATGGCAACGGTTTTTCCTTGTAAATCTGCTGCTTTCAACTCATCCACAAAGCCTTCCCAATCGTCTTGCAAATCGCCAATTCCCCATGTGGAAGTGCCAAAAACCAAGTTTTGATAAAGGCCCAATTTATCCGCCGGATTGGTGCTTACATCGAATAAATCGGCATCTAACATTTCCGCCAATTCCTTCGCTATCGTTTCGGTGTTGCCGGTTGTTGAACCATAAAATATTGCTGTCTTTTTCATTTTATTATACGTTTAAAATATTAATAACTAATTTGTTATAAATCGTTCAATACAATTTCCAATCCTTTCTAATTTAAATTCATCTCAACAAAAAGCGATTCGTAACTCGCCCAATCAAATTCCATTTTCTTCGATTTTCGAAAATCTAACAAACATTTAAGCTCTTCAAGTTCAGTCTGATTGAGCAAAATATTTAATCCGGTTGTATTGGTTTGAATTACAATTTTCCTCTTAAAAGATGATTGGCTATTTCGAATTTCGAACTCAAATCCATCCATTTCCTGAAGATACTTCTGAAAAGATTGAAGTCTGGCCTCGTTAAAATTGATATTTATGTTGTTGAATTCTAAATGGTAGTTCGAACAGCTACTGCATTTGAATAAACGTCCGTTCTTAGTTTCTTTGAGTATTTTCATTTGGTTATTTAGACTTAATTTAAATTAGAACAAAAAAAACTAAATCACTAATGAGGGACAATCACTATTTATTGGGATTTTTGAAAAAGGAAACCGGTATTTCTTTTTTCACTAAGGAATATTAATTAAGGAAAATTCGATGGAAACAATAATTAGATAAAGTGCGTATCTATCTGATAAGCAGATAATAACCGAAAGTGATAAATAAAAATCACATCAAACGAAAAAACCATAAAAACAAGAATTTCTAATTTTACAGCCATAAAATTGAAACAAAAAAAAAAGCTGCCCAACCGGGCAGCTTTAGTTATTTTTGAGGATTTAGAACTACTCTTTAGAATCGTTCTCTTCTTTCTTTTCCATCTTTTTGAGGAATTCTTCAGCTTTAGCTTTTTCTTCTTCCTGCATTTCGCTTTTCAGCTCTGCCAAAACTCCAAGGTCGCCCAAAGTGGTTTTTTCAACCTTATCGGTGTAATTGGTAGGAGTTTGATTTTCATTAGCTTTTTTATCAGCAGGTTTACCATCAGCTACTTTTTTATCCTTGAAGACTTTGCTGTGCGAGAGAATAATTTTCTTGTTTTCTTTATTAAACTCAATCACATTAAACTCTACTTTGTCGTTCACAGCAAGCTGTCCGCCTTCTTCCTTGTTCATGTGACGCTTAGGCACAAAACCTTCAACGCCATACGGAAGAGCCACGATAGCTCCTTTGTCGCCAACTTGAGTGATAGTGCCTTCATGAACACTGTCGATAGCGAAAACGGTCTCAAATACATCCCAAGGATTTTCTTCCAACTGCTTGTGGCCAAGGCTCAAGCGGCGGTTGTCGATGTCAACATCGAGCACAACCACGTCGATCTTATCACCAATTTTGGTGAATTCGGCAGGGTGAGCAATTTTCTTCGACCAGCTCAAATCAGAGATGTGAATCAAACCATCCACACCTTCTTCAAGCTCTACAAAAATTCCAAAGTTGGTGAAATTACGCACCACAGCATTATGTTTGCTGCCTTTAGGATATTTTTCGCCGATAGATTCCCATGGATCCGGAATCAACTGCTTGATACCCATCGACATTTTTCTTTCCTCGCGGTCAAGTGTAAGAATCATAGCTTCAACATCGTCTCCCACATTCAAGAAATCTTGTGCGGTGCGCAAATGTTGCGACCATGACATTTCGCTTACGTGAACCAAACCTTCGACTCCTGGAGCGATTTCGATGAATGCACCATAGTCGGCAATAACCACAACTTTACCTTTTACACGGTCGTTAACTTTGAGATTTTCGTCAAGAGAATCCCAAGGATGAGGTGTAAGTTGTTTCATACCAAGAGCAATACGTTTTTTGGTTTCATCAAAGTCGAGTATAACCACTTGAATTTTCTGATCCAATTCAACGATTTCATTTGGATGATTGATACGTCCCCAGCTAAGGTCGGTGATATGAATCAAACCATCAACACCTCCAAGATCAACAAAGACTCCGTAGGAAGTAACGTTTTTAACCACACCTTCCAAGATTTGACCTTTTTCAAGTTTCGACATAATCTCCACTTTCTGTTTTTCAAGCTCATCCTGAATAAGTGCTTTATGAGAAACCACCACGTTTTTAAACTCGTTATTAATTTTAACCACTTTAAATTCCATGGTTTTCCCAACATAAATATCGTAATCGCGAATAGGTTTCACGTCGATTTGCGAACCAGGCAAGAATGCCTCAATTCCGAATACATCGACAATCAAACCACCTTTGGTGCGGCACTTAACAAAACCGTCAATAACTTCTTCATTTTCAAGAGCTTCGTTAACTCTATCCCATGATTTAAGCACTCGTGCTTTGCGGTGCGAAAGGAGCAACTGACCATTTACGTCTTCTTGACTTTCGATATATACGTCAATTGAGTCGCCCACTTTTAAATCTTCTTTATAGCGCAATTCATTTCGTGAAAGTATTCCATCGGATTTGAATCCAATATTCACTACTATTTCACGGCTATTCATTGCCATAACACGTCCACTAACTACCTCTTTATCATTGATAGATTTTAGCGTTTTTTCATAAGTATCAGATAAATCACCTTTCAGGGCGTCCGATTTCAGCTTACTTTCTTGCTCATAAGCATCCCAATCAAAATCATCTAAACTTGATTCTTTAATCGCACTTTTAGGCTTAATGATTGCTTTTACATCAATATCGTCCGAGTCATCTTCCGATTCTTCATCCAATTCTTCTTCAACATCATCTGATTCTTCTTCGTCAATAGCTACAACCTCTTCTTCTACTTCTTGTTCTTCAATCTCTTCTTCCGGTTGCGCTTCAACTTCTTGATTTAGGCTAACTGCTTCTTCTTGAGTCTCTTCAGTTGCCTCGTTTTTTAATTCTTCTGCCATTATAATGGTCATTTTAGTTGCGACTGCCTGTCAGAAAATCGTTTTTCATCATCAGTCCGGTTAAACAATTAATTAATTACTACCAAATTCTCACGGAAAAACCGGTCAAATTTTGGGGGTGCAAAAATAGAATATTTTTTTGAATTACAAGCCTCTAATGTTGGAAAATGCAATTTTCCATGAATCTGACTTCATAGAAAAAAATTAAGGCTTCAGTTTAACTTGAAGACTCACGGGTTGATGATCGGAATATTGAAAATTCAATCGGATATTTTTTACACTAATCAACTCAATATTAGGAGATAACAAAAAAAAGTCGATTACGGTTGTTGGGGTAATTTGTGGCTGATACGAAATATGATTTCGCCTGTTTGTGGGCTCGCTATTATCAAAAGCCCATTTCCAACCTGCCATAAAAGCGGTTGAAATATCCATTCGACTTATATTATCCATCGAGTCCACCGCAAAATTAGGCTGAAAATTTGGCGGACATTGATTCCAATCCCCTCCCACAATGATAAAGTTTCCTTTCTGAAATTCATTGGCAAGAAAGGTGGACAGTTGCTCCATTTGTTTCTTTCGCAATGTGCCATCATCATAAGCCGAATTGTGGGTATTGACCACCACCAATTCTTTCCCAACCGAAAGGTGATACCGATTGACTAAAAACGCCCTGTCTAACATAAACACACCTGTCGGCCACGAAAAATTCCCCTCAAAACTATGGCGCATCACCTCAAAAGGCTGAAAACGGCTTAAAGTGAATACGCCACTCAGCACTTTTCCCATGGGCTTATGAACTGGCATTGGCACAAATGGAACCTGGTAATTTACGCCGAAAGCCGAATAATACTCCGGAAATTTTTCAGCAATCTCGGCAGGCTGATTCGTAAACCAACTCCGCCTGCTCGCGATATCAACTTCTTGAAGCAGAACAAAATCGGCATTGCCATAGTTGTTAAGAAACGCTTTTATTCCATCCAAATTTGTGCGCACGGTGGCTTCATCAGGATAGACTTTTGTTCCTCCGCTGTAAAAGAAATCCATCTCTGCATTCAGTCCTGCGTAACCGAGATTCCAATTGATAAAATGAAGTTCCAAACCGGAGCTATCTATAACAACAGCCTTTGCTTCAGGATTTTCAACAATCAATTCCATAGGCTTTGGTCTAAAATCCATGGCAGTGGAATAAATAAGAAAAATACTGATTATCAATAGTATAAATCCTAAAAAATAAGCGAAATACTTGGCGGTAATTTTAAACATGAGGCATCAATTAATGGAGGTTATTCACTAAAAAAAGGATTGTATCGTTTTTCAAAACGGATGCTTGTAGATGGGCCATGTCCGGGAAAAACCATGGTGTCGTCAGGAAGCCGAAACAGTTTTTGGCGGATGCTGTTCTCTAAAATGTGGTAGTCGCCTGTTTCCAAATCAGTTCGTCCTACACCTTGGCGAAAAAGCACATCACCGGAAAACAAAACAGCAGCAGAGTCAAAATAAAAGCACAAACTTCCATCAACATGGCCGGGCGTGTAAAGCACTTGACCGATAATATTTCCAAACGCAATTCGATGATTTTCATCAATATACTCCACATTATCCGGATTTTTATCATGTGAAAAACCCAAAGATTGAGCATACTCATTTGCCTTGTCGAATAAAAAATTTCCGGCACGATGCGCTCTCACCGGCACACCAAAATGCCTTGACAAAAAATGAGCTCCGAGAATATGATCTATGTGCAAATGAGTAAGATACAACCCTTCTATTTTAATTCCTTTGTTTTCGATAAAACTCAATAACCTTTGATTTTCTTCGTTAGTGCTATTGCCCGAATCAATGAGGATACCCGACAAACTTTCGTCCCACAGGACATAAGTGTTGACACCAAAAGGATTGAATTGAAATGATTTAACTTCTAACATAAATTCACAAATTTGAAAATCAAACATAATAAATGATAGGCAGCACACGACATAATATTATTATTTTTGCCAATTCAATTTCATTCATTATTGTTGCTGGATGAAAATATATTGAAAAACGAAACCTTCATGAGTCGATTCTCGAACATAAATATTGTGCATATTAATTTCAGCATTTTCCAAAAGATGCTAACGTTCACATTATTAGTTATTTCGACCTTCACACAAGCTCAATTTTACAATGGTTCGCAAATGAGTTTTGGCAAAAACCGAATTCAAACGGATGATGAAAGGACTTGGACTTATTTCCGTTTCAAACAATTCGACACATACTTCTATAACGAAGGTCGCGCCATTGCCATCTACACTTCCGCTTTTGCCGACAGTGAAATTGACCGAATGACAAAGTTTTTGGATTATGGCTTAGAGCAAAAAATCAATTTTGTAGTTTTCAACGACCTTTCCGATTTAAAAGAGACCAATATAGGTCTTCTAACCAACGAACAATATAATATTGGAGGTGAAACTCACATTATTGATAACAAGGTTTTCATCTATTTTGGAGGCGATCATCCGGAATTTGAAGCACAGATTTCTAAAGGCATTGCGCAAGTTTTTCTAAATCAAATATTCTATGGCGGCTCATTAGGAAGCACAATCAAGAATTCTATATTACTCTCATTTCCAAAATGGTACACCGAAGGTTTTATATCCTTCATGTCCGAAAATTGGAGTACGGAAATCGACTCCAAAGTTCGTGATGGATTCATTTCGGGGCGCTATCGCGATTTTAAACATCTATCCGCCGAAGAGCAAAAATGGGTTGGCCACAGTTTGTGGAATTATATCAACGAAAAATATGGCCGGAGAGCACTCACCGACGTGCTTTTTTTGGCAAAAATCAATCGCAATATCGAAAGCGGTTTTGTCTATGTATTAGGAACCACCTATTTAGGTCTCATTGACGAATGGTATAACTATTATCAAACCAGATATATTGCAGAGCTTACCAAAGGGTTCGTCAATCCACAAAGCCCACTTTTTAAACGGTATTCGGCCAAGAAAAAAATTACGGCAGCAAGCTTAAATGCCGATGGTCGTTATCTGGCTTATGTGGAAAATCAGATTGGAAAAGTCAAACTTAAAACCATGGACCTTCAAAAACAAAAGATTAAGAAGGTGCATAAATTTGGCTATAAATTGGATGAAAAAGTGGATTATTCCTCACCTGTGATTGCATGGTCACCAAATGCTGACTTTCTAAGTTATGTTATTGAAAAACAAGGCGATTTGGTTTTGATACATTACGATTTAGAAAAAAAACGTAAAACCAAAAAGTTCTTAAATTCTTTCGATAAAGTCTTATCCATGTCGTATAATTCGCGTGGAAATCAAATTGTTATGTCGGCAGTCGTAAAGGGGCAGTCCGATATTTTCGTATATAATATCGGCTCAAACACCTATCAGCAAATTACCAAAGATATTTTTGATGACGAAAATCCTGTTTTTGTTAATAAGGATAACGCTATCTTATTTTCATCCAATCGCTTAGACGACACATTGCGATTTGATGTTGAAACCGGAAAAAATGTTATTATCGACACCATCCGGGGAAAAGACCACTCAGATATCTTTTTATACGATTTACAAAAAAGAAAAACTGTGTTAAAGAGGGTCACCAATACAGATGGCGTTGAAGAAAAAATGCCGGAATACTTGAGTTATAATAGATTTGCATGGTTATCTAATGAATCAGGAGTTTATAATAGAATAGTTGGTAGATTCGACTCGGCAATCGCTTATATCGATACGGTTGTGCATTATGCCCATTTTGCTAAATCGTACCCGACCACCACCTTTATCAACGACATAAAGCTGCAAGACATTAATAAAGAAGTATCGAAATTAGTGGAAATCATTCCGCAAAATGGACGCGATTATATTTATATCAAGGACATTGACGAAAAAGAAAGTTTTGAGCAACTTGAACCCATTTACACAAGTTATAGGGAAGATTTAATGAAAAAAGAATCTGCTCGAAAACCTGTTAAGGACTTGAACGTGGACAATAAAAATCCGGACACGACTGCCATAGAAATTCCACCGGCTTCCCCCGACCGAAAAAAATTTAAAGTTCTTTATATTGGGGAATCTTCCGACACTACCTCAATAATTTCGGAGAAAACCACTTCAAAAGTCGAAGACAAGGCCATTGAACGACCTGTAACCACTAAACAAACAAGCGAGCAGCTCTATCGAACCAAGAATTACGAAGTGCAATTCTCTATCACAGAATTAGTTAGTCAGATGGATTTTAGTTATATGAACCTCTCCTATCAACCTTTTGTAAATTCAGGAACACCGGTTTTTAATAATCAAGGTTTTGCAGCTTTTATGAAATTCGGCATAATGGATTTGATGGAAGACTATCGCCTTGTGGCGGGGGTTAATATTTCCCCAACATTTCAGGAGAATGAGTATTTGCTAAGCTTAACGAATTTAAAAAAGCGTCTCGATAAAGAATACACCTTTCATCGGATGATTTTGACGTCCACCAATGAGAAAGGATATGTGTATAACTATGTGCATGAAGGTTTTATTAAATTAAGCTGGCCATTCGACAATGTTCGCTCGGTGCGTACGACTTTCAATGTGCGCAACGATTACAAAGTGCAAAAAGCCATTGATCATAATTCGATAATCGAGCCCGACATTTCGGAATATCGGGTTGGAATGAAAATGGAATATGTGTTTGACAACACCAGAAATCCGGCGCTAAATATTCACTATGGAACTCGTTATAAGCTATTTGCAGAATATTTTCAACCGGTTTCAAATTTATCTGACCAAACCATAATCTTGGGAGTGGACTACCGAAAATATACAAAACTCATCGGCAATTTCATCTGGGCAAACCGATTTGCAGCATCTACATCGCTTGGTTCACAACGACTTATGTATTATCTTGGCGCATTAGACAATTGGATGTTTCCTTCATTCAACACCAATATTCAAGTAGATCAAACTAATGATTATATCTATCAAACTACTGCCACAAACTTGCGGGGTTTTCAGCAAAACATTCGCAATGGCAACAGTTTTTTTGTGATAAATAGCGAATTGCGTCTGCCTCCATTTTCACTCTTTGGAAAGCGACCCGTAAAGTCCGATTTCTTAGCCAATTTTCAGATCGTAGGATTTTTTGACTTAGGCACGGCGTGGAGCGGTCCAAATCCATTTTCAGACTCCAATTCTCTCTTCAGACAGGAATTTTACCAGAAGCCTATCAATGTAATAGTTATCAACCAAAACGACCCCATAGTGGCCGGATATGGCTTCGGATTGCGGTCGCGAATTTTTGGCTATTTTGTCAGAGCCGATTGGGCTTGGGGCATTCAAAACGGTTACCGGCAAAAAGCGCAATTCTACTTATCATTAAGTCTTGATTTTTAATTAACAATATGAATACATATACTTTTTTCATGCTTCTGCTAATCGGACTCTCAGCCGGAATGTTGGGAGGCATCGCAGGAGTAGGTGGCGGAATTATCGTTATTCCGGCACTAATCTATCTGTTAGGACAAAGTCAATTTGAAGCACAAGGAACAAGTTTGGCAATGATGATTCCGCCAATCGGCATTTTAGCCGCCTACAACTACTACCAAAAAGGCTATATCAACTGGCAATACGCTTTGGTTTTAGCTGTTTTTTTCTTCATTGGTGGTTGGATTGGCTCGAAACTAATTTTACAAGTTCCACAAGAAATTGTAAAAAAAATGTTTGCCATAATTTTGTTATTTGTTGCGGTTAAAATGTTAATATCTAAATAAATATGTCGATTATAAAAAAACGAATAGAACAATTTTCACGCATTTATCATTCCGAAGTTGTCGCCATCAGACGCCATATACACGCCAATCCTGAGCTATCTTTTCAAGAAACAAACACTGCCGCCTTCATTTGCAGAAAATTGGATGAATACGGCATCCCTTATCAATCGGGCATTGCTAAAACCGGAATTGTCGGTTTGATTGAAGGAAAACGTAAGAATAAAGTGATAGCTCTTCGTGCCGACATGGACGCCTTGCCTATTACCGAACTCAACGAAGTACCCTATAAATCTAAAAATGAAGGTGTTATGCACGCTTGTGGCCATGATGCACATATTGCAGTTTTGCTTGGGGCTGCACGAATTCTGAACGAGATGAAGGATTATCTTGACGGAACCGTTAAATTGATTTTTCAACCTTCGGAGGAATCTTTTCCCGGTGGTGCTAAAGCCATGATTGAAGAAGGAGTTTTACAAAACCCACAAGTTGCTCACGTGATTGGAGAACATGTTTTGCCCACCTTAGATGCCGGCAAAGTTGGTTTCAGGCCGGGAATGTGTATGGCCTCAACAGATGAAATTTACATAACCGTTTTTGGAAAAGGAGGCCATGGCGCCACTCCTGACCTAAACATCGATACGGTGGTTATTGCTGCCCAGATTTTAATTGCTCTGCAACAAATAGTTAGCCGACAAGCAAACCCAACTATTCCAACAGTGCTCAGCTTCGGTCGTATGATTGCCGATGGTCGCACCAACATCATCCCCGACAAAGTAATTATGGAAGGAACTTTGCGCACATTTGACGAGAATTGGAGAAAAACAGCTCATCAAAAAATTGAAGAAATCGCCACAAATACCGCGAAAGCTTTTGGAGGAAGTTGCGAAGTGCGAATAGCTCACGGCTACCCATTTGTGGAAAATGACCATAATCTAACGGCACGAATGAAGCGATATGCCACCGAGTTTTTAGGACCGCGCAAAGTGGTTGACCTCGACATGCGCATGACTGCCGAAGATTTTGCATATTTTTCACATACCTTGCCATCCGTTTTTTATCGGTTAGGAACAAAAACTAAAAACAAGGAAATAACTAACCTTCACACGGCCCACTTCGACATCGACGAAGAATCGCT
>JAFGWF010000232.1 GCA_016937295.1 Bacteroidales bacterium | reverse complement strand
TTTTTTTCGCTCTCCAATTGATGGTCGGGGGCTATCTCCGTCCATGCATTTTTGCAATCAATCCAAGCGCCGAGCATCACATACATCTCAAATTCAGGATTTTCCTGCATAAGCTCGGAGATTGCTTTCAGCAGATTTGGAGTATGTTCGTAAGTAACATCATAGGTTCTCAACAATCTAATTCCCATTGCGGAGAGTATCAACATATCTTCTTTAATCTGCTCCACCGTGGGTTGCTCGTCCCTTGAAATTCCTCGATATCCGCTGTAAGAAATCGCCTGATATTCAGAATTTCCTAAGATTATTGAAGCTGTAATTTTTTCAGATTGTATATGGTTATTATCACATGCTGCCATGAGTAAAATTATGCTGATTAAAAAATATGTGTTTATCTTAAACATCTTGTTATGAATATTTTAAGGCATTAACACTTGGTAAAAAAACTTCGATATGATGAACTTCAGAAGTCCGACTAAAAATCTTTGATGTCAATTCACGGCTCAAACAATTGCTTTTTTGCTGATGGACATCCCCATTTTCAAAAACCACAATCATCCCTGATGAATTTGATTTGCGATAAATCACCGGTACCTGACATAAGGTAAAGCATTGAGAATCGGCATTTAGAGGCAAGATTTGCAATCCACCCTCCACATTATAAAACTCAAAATCCTGAGGTGTCGACAAAAAAGAATCCGGCTTTAAAAGTGTGGGTTTAAAACAGAGCATCCCATGTGAAATTTCCACGCCCATCTCGCCAAAATGGCTCAAGATATCTTCCTTCACCTGACCGGTCATTCCCGGCTGCTGAACGCCCTTGTGAAAAGGAGTATGTGAATATGGGTCGGTCGGAAATGCGCCATATTCTCTTGGTGTTTTATGAACTCCAAGTCCTTCTTTAATGTCGTGGTAATGTTGTGCAAGTCCTTCTTTTACTGACTCTTGTGTTTCTTCATTTAAAGCTTTTATGCAACACTCTTGAGTTGCCAAAAGCAATTTAGAAACCATGTGCCAATAGATAGAGCCTAAGCCTTCGTAAGCGAAAAAAGTACCGGAACGACCTGTGAATGCTTTATGATGAAACACTTCTTCCCAAATATTTACGACTTCTTCTAAATCGGATGAAAGCTCAAGCTCGTACTTTCGCAAACTTTCATCGGATAGAGCTTTTTTCAAATCGGCTGCATTTCGAAATTCTCCATTGAAGTGATAATTGCCATTTATATCCTTCAAAATAATATCTTTATTGTTGTCTTCCAACAGTTTAACGAAATATTTGCAGGACTCAACGCGCTCTTTTGGAATCATATTCTTGACCATAAACCCCGGCAAGTCTTTGTTGGGATATAGAATATAACTTTGCTGGTCGGGTCGATATAACCTGCTGTTTTTCAATGCGTCCAAAACTTTCAAAGCGTCTTCGGAAGAAAGAAAACCGGAGCTAAGCACAGCTACCTGACCTTCAAGCATTTCATCTAATCTCGAAATATGAATCTCATTATTAGTGAGCGTCACCAAATTATAGGTGTGATAAAGTCCATCAGAGCGCAGATTTGTTTTGATAGAAGCCTCTAAATAACTGATTGAAAGAGAGATAAAACTTTGCAATCCAGTTACTGAAACGCTGCTCTTTTTACCCCAAAACCCTTTTTGATAAATTTGTTGACGATAATCAGAGGCGTGTTTCCCTACGGAATCTAAAAATGCCTTACGACTTTGAGTATCAAATCCGGTAGTTAAGAAGGGTGAAAATTCGGTAAGACTCTCGCGAATGCTGTGGTAGTAATCCTTCAATTCGTTGGAAAAAGAGATACGTTCGATATGAAAATCATCGAAAAAATCTTTGAATTGATTAAGAAAACGTCTTAAGTAGCAGAGAGTTACCATTGAAGCACCATTACCAACCAGAGCATTATTGGCATCGTTCCACTCCGGGCGTTGGGTGTTCATCCAGATTCCAGCATCGGGGATAAAATTGCTGATTTTCGCAAGCACTGTTGCCATCAACTTTTCTATAAGATTGACATGATAATTCGTTGAGCTGTCAAGTCTTATCAAGGTTGCGTCAGTGCCCAGCTCCAATTTTCGCTTCCGTAAGATGCTATCCAATTCAGCATCGAAACTAATGGTATCTTGTGGATTATGGAGAATATCTTCATAAGATTTAATCTTGTAAGGGACTGATGCGTAAACAAATATATTTTTCGTAAAGTTCGGTTTAAGCAATTGAGGATAGGTTCTATTTGCAAATTCCAAAAATTTCAGAAGATAAATTATCTGATGATCGCCCCAATAACCGATGTACGACCAAGGATCGTCAGGATTTATAACTTCCCAATCGAAGCCGTCTTTGGTGATTCGATAGGGATTATACCCATCGAAAGTGGTGGAGTTCAGAAACTTAAAAATCATTGCCTCGATAAACTCGGGATAGGAATAAGCAAGTGCCTCCCAATTTTGAAATAAATCGCGCCAATTGCCTTCGTAGTCTAAGATTTCCTCTCCGGTTCTTTCATTTAATGTATTGATGTTGAAATAGTTCCATGGACGACTTGGGTCTCCGTGCCGACGGCTGAATTTTAAAGGCAAATATTCAATTGCCAAACGCTCCAAATCCACATCCTTGAAGCTTTTAACTTTTTCAAGCAATTGTTTGCGGCTGAGTTTTTCGGGCATTTCGCTTAAAAATAGCTTATGATTTTCAAAAACTTCGGCGTTAGCTTTTCGAATGTACTCACTGAAGTCTTTTCTGGAAATCAGATAATTATCGTGAAAAATTCCACCACGCATGATATTAAAAAGCACATTGGAGGTATGTCGATGATCAGCAAGCAAATCTTCGCTTACTTTAAACCCATCAGCAGAAAACAAGTACGTTCTTAGTTTTTGTGTACCATGGTCAATATCGGCTTGAATTGCCGAATCCATGTCGAAATCGCCTTCTAAAAGGTTAGTCAGTTCAGCAATATTGTTATGTGTTTGATTCAGATTAGCAACAATTTTCCACGAAGTCGTTTCCGCATTTAGGATGTCGAATGTAGAAACAACAAAATAGCTCCCCTTTTCCCCTTTAATATCCATTTCAGTTAGAACGGAAGCACCGTTTCTGAAACTGCGCAATTGCTTATTGCTTAGCAAGATATGTTCGGGTTCAATTCCATGATTCCACACGATTGTGGCTTTGAGTGCCTCCGCCGGCTCGGCTCTATCGACAATCATTGCACTTAAGGCAAAAACGCCAAGATTGGATGCGGGAAGCAGCTCTGCTCTTTTATACGCATCGCCAAGATTGCTGACCGCGCGCTCCAAATCGCTGCCAATGCCATAGGGCAAAATGCCTTGCAGTCCATCTAAAACCGTGATTCTATAATCGGTTTTGGAATAATTTATCAGCTCCGATTTCTTAATAAAACCAAAACGATGACTTGTATTCCAATGATAGCGAAAGCAGAGTTGAAGACTTTGATTAACTTCCTCAAAAATGATTTTATTACCTAAAACACTTTTATAAATATTTCGCTGAATTTCAAAATCGTCATTTCGTAGATTTAAAAAGGGTTCCCAAATGAGGGTGGAATCATACAAATAAATTTGGAATATGGTTTTCGGACCGACATAATCAGCAGATTGAATAAGTTTATCGTCTGTTACATAAGGAAATAGAGCAGATTCCGGATTTCTACGTCCAAGGGTGATTCCACCGTTGGAGGTAACAAAAATCCAGTGATTCGAATCGCTGACCACATTCATCATAAACGGACTCATCAGTTCGGTATCGCTGATTTTCAAGAAATTATCACCGTCTATTTTATGTAATTCAAGATTATTCATTATGCTTCAATGCAATTAATTAAAAATGATTTTAACTTTGACTTACCGGATTTCGTTGTAAACCCGAACATAATCTACCAACATCGTTTGAGGAAACGGAGTGTCGCTTGTGGGAAATCCCACAAAATTTCCTCCAACAGCCACATTCAGAAGCAGATAGAAAGGTTGGTTGTAAACCCAATCGCCATTTACATCGTCTGAGTAAACGCGTTGGAAAAGGTAATCATCCACAAAAAAGTCAATCTTTTCTTCGTCCCATTCCACGGCAAAAAGGTGGAAATCGGTATCGAAGCGACCTTGAGTAAGTGCATAAGATTTAGTTACGGGATTGCCGCCTGAATAGCCGGGACCATGCAGCGAACCATGCACAATGTCAGGCTGTTGACCGCGAAATTCCATTATGTCGATTTCGCCGCATTTTGGCCAACTGACCGAGTCGATATTGCTGCCAAGCATCCAGAAAGCCGGCCATATTCCGGGTCCGTGAGGCAGCTTGATGCTTGCTTCAATGCGCCCCAACTTTTGCTCAAACTTGCCTTTTGTGGTGATTCGTGCGGAGGTGTAGCTTGTGCCACTTTTTATGGCGGTAATTTTTAGATGCCCGTTTCCATCCATGCTAATATTGGCGGTGTCGTTGGTATAACTCTGTAATTCAGCGTTTCCCCAGCCGTAATTATTACCTAATTCAAAATTCCAGAATGATGAGTCAGGCAAACTCCCCTGCCCTCCATCAAATTCGTCGCTCCAAGCTAATTGCCAGTTGCGGTCGTCCAAGTTTTGCTCCTCATCCCTCTCGCAAGATGAAAAAATGAAGGCTGAAATTAGGACAAAAAGTACGATTGTTATATAGCTTAACTTCTTCATAATATGTTTGTTTTTAACGATATAAGTAAATATTGTCGGCATAAAATCCTGTGAA
>JAFGWF010000033.1 GCA_016937295.1 Bacteroidales bacterium | reverse complement strand
AATATAGACAAAATGTGAATTCATGGTTTAAAAAAAAAAGCCCTCATGCCGAGAGCTTTCTTGCGGTCTGGACGGGACTCGAACCCGCGACCCCGTGCGTGACAGGCACGTATTCTAACCAACTGAACTACCAAACCGATTATTTATGTAAAGAACATATCTTTAACGAGGGTGCAAAAATAGTTCTTTTTCTTTTATCTGCAAGTAAAATATTCCATTGAAGGAAAATTTTTTTCTCTCGATAAGTGATATTGATAATCAATATTTTAATGAAAAAAAAGTGGGTAAGCTACTCACATCGCACCGCTACAACCGCCTACCCTTGCTACCTTCCGGTCCTGGGGGAGTTCAGCAGGAGCTGGTCGTATAAGACTTACCCGCTGCAAAAATAGAAATTTTGTCGCGTCACGCAACATTTATCTTCCTGATGGCTTAATAATTAGTTAACGATGTCTAAAGATTTGCAGTTCAGGAGGTCGGCATTAAACGTATTGGACTCTATCTAAGTTTTCTCCTATAATTTCTGAAATTCAAATTGCGGAAATCCTTTCAACCCTTGACTATTGTAAAAACCTACGAATCGCAACTTATAATAATAACCTTCCGTATCTTTCACCGCATAGTTGATATCCGATAAAACGCTGTAATATCCCGCATTAAAGTCGTACCATTTCCATTCGTAGCCGATATTGTTTTCCTGCGTAGTTAAGTCAAATGCCGGTAAATCTGCCATAGTGATATTATCGAAACTTAAATCATGATTGATTCCTGATTGCACACCATTCTGATTTACAAGCACTCCCGTTACCAAGTAGGGATAATCCTCGCCGGCATCGGTTCGCAAAATATCTGTGTATTGACAAAACAATAAATCCCAGTCCGCTTTCTTTGGCTCCAAGTCTAATGGTGGTTCGTTATTGTTGAGATTTAGTTGTACAAAATTCTTTTCCGGATTTTTAACTACCTGAACGATAGATATTTTACTGTTGTCCATATTCGCATATTGGATGGTGAAGATGCCTTTTTGATAGGCTAAAACCCGAAACTTTCTCACGCCCTGAGCCACCCCAAGTGCGGTAATTCCTCGATCGATTATAAAAACTTTTTGGTTAAAAATGGTATCGCTAACGGTTATATCAAACCAATTGTCAATGGCTATGGAATCGTTGTTCCCTGAGCTGGCATCGTATTTCCAACTAACTCCCGTAGTGTCGGTTGTGCCGAAAAAATTAGTGTCACCGGTGGACGCTGCCTTCATAAACATGGCCGAATTTAGTTTTATAAGTAATGCACTATCGGCGCAAGCAAATTTCAAATCGTATAAATCTTTTGAGTGGGACGTCACTATCTGGTTTGTACTTAAGTCGAAATAAATCTGGGTTTCGTAATACTGTCCCATTCCAACCGTTTGCAGTTGCAAACTCCCAGGTTCATGTGGAGGTATTTTTTCGTCTTCCTTAAAACAACCGGTCAGAAGAAAAATAGCTGCAATTATGATAATTAATGGTTTCATTCTAATAGCGTGTAAATTTGTAAATCACATTAACAAATACTGTTCGTCCCCAGCCAATTGGAATATTTCCGCCACCTCCATGCACAGCCCCACTTGCTGAGGTTGTGGACGCTAACATGGTGTTATTAAACAGATTTTTGGCGCCAATAATCACTTTTAGGCTGTTCTTGAAAAAACTTCTATTAATCGAAAATTCAAGGTTATGATAATCAGGAATATATGATTCGAATAAATTGCCGTCAGAATCCATTGCCAACTGCGGGAGTTTGCCAGTGTACTTGTAAAAAAGATTTAATCTGGTTTCCAATTTTTTTGCATAAAATTCCATATTGGAAGTGATAGCCGGACTATAAAGGAAATCTTCGCTCAAACTGGCATCGCTGTATATGCCTAAATATCCGTAACTTAAATCAACTTTAAGAAAAGGGTAATAACTGATTTGAATTCCTGCATCGAAGCCTTTTGTCACGTATTTGCTAAGGTTAGTATAGCTGTATTGCGCACCTTGCATGATGGCGAGAGTGATGATATCGCGCACAGTGTTGTGGTATCCCGACAGATTAAAAGCATAGTTGAAATCGCTTTTTTCTAGTACGTACTGACCGGAAAAATTAAAATTATTGGAGTTTTCGGCTTTTAACTGAGGATTACCAACGATATTATGGTTTATATCTTGAAAATTAAGGAAAAGCTCTTTTATGGAAGGAGCGCGGAATCCTTTTGCAGCACTGGCTCTGAACGATAATTTTTTGGTTTTGTATTGAGCATTCAAACTATAAACCAAAGGGGATTCGTATTTCGTGTTAATGCTGTATCGAAGTCCGGGCTGAAGCTTTAAGTTTTTTATTCCCTTATAATTCAAACTTACAAATCCTGCAAAATCGCCTATGCTTTGATCGTCTCCTTCAATTCTCTTTCCACCGGCTGTTTCGTAATTGATATCGTATCCGATTTGGTAGGTTAGCTTACTGATTCCTTGGTCGTTACCGAAAATTCCTCTTCCAACAAAAGCGTAAAAAATGGTAGTGTCGTGTTGGTCGGGACTTGAGGTAAGTAATTCGTCTAAAGTGGTCAAATCTTTCAAAAATGTATTCTTATGCCAATTATAGGTAGAAATTGCATTCATAATATTCAACTGTTTTAAGCCCTTCATTTTTGCAATATAGTCGAGTCTGGTTGAGGTTCGGGTTGTGTAGAAGTACTGGTCAAAGGCGGTTTCATAGTAGGGTGCCATCAAATTGCCCTTATCTTGTAAAACCTCGTCGAAGATGCTGAAATCCAACCGGACTTTATGTTTTTCTGTGCGGTAAGAATAGCTTAAGTCGCCGTTCAACTGACGTTTGGGTTTCCAATTCATCGACCGCTGTTCGGGGTTTAAGCTAAAACCATCAAAGAAATTACGGGCGCCATGCATTTTGAATTGATGGTTTTTGCGGCTTAAATCTGTGCCTGCTTCAAAATTATAAACCCCAACCGATTCCCAATAACTTCCGGCGTATGCTTCTAACTTCTTTTGAGTCGATGATTTTGTGATGATATTGATGACTCCGGCAATGGCGTTGCTGCCATAAATAACCGACATTGGACCTTCAATAATCTCCACATGGTCAACCTGATTCAGATTGATCTGACTTAAGTCGATATTTCCGTTTTTTCTTCCAACTACCGGAACCCCATCAATCAACAGTTTGATATGCTCGCCCGAAAGTCCTTGCAAAGTGATGCCTGCGCCAAGACTCGGATCCATGCTGATTTTCATATTGAGTTGGTTGTTAAGAAGTTCGGAAAGGTTATTGGCGCCTTTGGTTTCAATATCTTTTTT
>JAFGWF010000231.1 GCA_016937295.1 Bacteroidales bacterium | reverse complement strand
GCCATATTTGAAAACATGAAATTTGTGTACTGTACTTCCTGCTGCGAAAATCCCAGTAAACTCGTTAACATTAGACCTAAAAAGAGTAGTTTTCTGCTCATAAGTTCGGTTTAGTTATGCTCCTGTCAAAACAAGGTGCTAAAGTAAAAAAAAATTTATTTGCTCAAACACTATATTTTAATATATAACAAAATACTAATTCAGTGTGATTTTAGTATGAATAAATGTCGCTTTCGCAAATCGTAACCAAAGACAAAAATCTCTCTAAAAGGTTGATTTTTTGGTTAAATTCTTTTAAAACGACAATGTTTATTAGGGTTTTATGTTTCTATAATAATTTAACAAAAACTTAGTATTTGAATTTTTGAAACATCAAAATCACTAAAAATTTCTCACATTAACTTTTGATAAACCTGCCACCAACGGTCAGGAATGTCTCTTTTACTGGCATTTTCGTAGTCACGATAGGAACATGGCACCATAAAATGACGCTGATATTTGGCAAACTCCGGTTTTGTTAATGGTACTTCCATCCACCAACGCCCCGATTTTTGACTTTTATAGAACACGATTTCATCCACTTGATTATCAATTTGAACGTTGTATTTCATGTAATCGGTTTTGTTTTTATGCGGGTGGTCGCCTTTTCGATTGTAAAACCCTTCAATAAAATACCAAATCATTTCGGCGGTTAGATGAGCAGTTTGTTCATTTAAGTCTTTTTCAGGGCAAAGTTCATAAAAACCTATGGAGCTGACCTTGTCACTCATGCCGGCATAACGACAAATTTGACAAGCTTCCTCTCCATAAAATCCATTTGGTGTGGGGCCTGTAGTTCCAGGTGCGTCAGACTGACGAATGGAAGTAAGATCGAAACTTACGATATCGGCATTGCGAACCAACGGCTCAGCTTCTTCCATATTTGACCTGATAAATCCAAGTCGGTAGGTGTCGAAAAGTAATTTGCGCATTAGGTTTACTGCTTCATAATCAACGAAATATGATTGATAACCAATGTTCGTAAAATTGAAAAGGTAGTTCGGTTGATGTAGAATTATTTTCGATATATAGGATTTTGAGTCAAATACTTCTTCGGAAGTTCCTAAATCAAAACTGGAATCAATGGTAGCTAAATTGATGATTTTTCCTTGTTTCTCATAAGCAAGATAATTTGCGTAAGTCAGGTCTTGGGATCCGCCTATAATAATAGGTGTAATTCTGTTATCAATAAGCTCTGCAATTACATTTCTGACAGCAAAATAAGTGTCGTCAACAGTTTCTCCTTGGGATATATTTCCAAGATCAATGATATTAATATTATGGCTAAAGCTGAAAAGGGCATATAGATGTTTTCTGACAATATCAGCGGCATTGCTACACGGCAGATTTGAGAAAGAGTTTCTGGATTCGTTGATTCCTAAAATAGCTAATCTTGCTCCGTCAAGGGATGGAATGCCATCATCAAAAGTGTGGGTTTTGATTATATCGCCCAACCTTCTTCGTTGCATGTTTCCGTCTGATTTGAAATCGGGGATGGAAACTGGGGTTAAATATATTGAAGAATCCATTAATCAGAATTTTAGATTACGAGTCCTTCTTACGAGGTTTTTTGGTTTTGGTTTCTGACTTTGCGATAATTTCTTTACATTCTTCCAAACTTAATGATTTTGGATCTTTCGTTTTGGGAATTTTATAATTGTTTTTATTAAAGCTGATATAAGGACCAAATCTTCCATTAAGAACTTTTAAATCAGGTTCTTCTTTGAATTCCTGAATTGTTTTATTCTTATCGGCCAGCTTTTTTTCTTCAATTATTTCAATAGCTCTTTTTAACTCAATGGTAGCCGGACTATCTGTTTTAGGAATTGAGAAGAAAGCTTTTCCCATCTTGATGTAAGGCCCAAATCGGCCAACTGCTACGGTGAGCTCCTCATCTTGATAATTGCCGATTGCTCTCGGAAAGTCAAAAAGTTTTAGAGCCTCTGCAAGAGTAATCTCTTCCATCTTTTGGTTTTTATTCAGGCCGGCAAACTTGGGTTTTTCTTCATCGGTTGTTTCTCCAATTTGAACTATTGGCCCGTATTTTCCAACTTTTACATAAACATTTTTTCCGGTTTTTGGATCAGTGCCCAATAGCCTTTCGCCGGTAAATTTTTCCGTATTATCCGTTGTTTCAATAATTTTCTCACTGAACTCCTTATAAAAACCTTTTATCATTTGATTCCAAGGGCTTTGACCGGAAGATATCAAGTCAAATTCTTTTTCAACTTGTGCTGTAAACTGATAATCAACTATTTCAGGGAAATATTTTACAAGGAAACTATTGACTAATGTTCCAACATCTGTAGGAAACAATTTGTTTTTTTCGGCTCCAAAGTTCTCCGTATTATGGTTCTCCTTGATTATTCCATTCGATAAAATGATATTATTTGCCTTTCGTGATTGACCATCTTTATTTTCTTTTACAACATATTTTCTATTAATTATGGTTGTAATTGTTGGAGCATAGGTTGAAGGTCTGCCAATGCCTAATTCTTCCATTTTTCTTACAAGGCTTGCTTCGGTATATCTCGGTTGTTGACGCGTGAATCGTTGGCTTGCTTCAATTGTTTTGTATTGTAAGTTTTCTCCTTTGTTTACTGATGGAAGGATGTTTGACTTGTTTTCCGATTCTTCAGAATCAGATGACTCGGAGTATAATTTTAGAAATCCGTCAAAGAGCAAGGTTTCTCCATCAGCGATAAATGCTTTTGACAATTCGTTTGAATTGATGGTAATTATCGTTTTTTCAAGTTTGGCTTCTGCCATCTGACTTGCTACAGTTCGTTTCCAAATTAAATCATAAAGTTTTTTCTGGTTTTGGTCACCGGTTGCATTTTCACGATTGATATAGGTTGGTCGGATGGCTTCGTGAGCTTCTTGTGCCCCTTTCGATTTTGTCGAAAATTGGCGAGGTTTTGAATATTCAGCGCCAAAAAGTTTAATAATTTCTTCTTTGGTAGTATTGATTGCCAAGCCGGATAAATTCACAGAGTCTGTACGCATATAGGTTATTTGCCCTGATTCATACAGTTTTTGAGCCGTCATCATTGTTTTGCTTACAGAGAAACCTAATTTTCGACTGGCTTCTTGTTGTAGAGTAGATGTGGTAAAAGGTGGTGCAGGTGATTTTATTGTTGGTTTCTTTTCAATATTATCAACCATGTATTTAGCTGATTTACATTGCTCTAAAAACATGAGCGCTTCTTCTTTAGTCTCAAATTTACCCTCTGCTTCTGCTTTAATAATTTCTTCTTTTGAGGTCAGAAAGTATCCGTAAACTTTATAAAAAGACTCGACTTTAAAATTTTTAATTTCCTCTTCTCTATCCACAATGAGCCTAACAGCAACCGACTGCACCCTGCCTGCGGAAAGGGAAGGTTTCACTTTTTTCCACAGAAGTGGCGATAATTCAAACCCAACTAAACGGTCGAGCACTCTTCGGGCTTGCTGAGCTTTAACTAAATCATAATCGATGTTGCGCGGATTCTCAACGGCGTTAATAATAGCTGTTTTGGTAATTTCATGGAAAACAATTCGTTTGATTTTTTCGTCAGTCAGTCCCAAAGTTTCTTTCAAATGCCATGCAATAGCTTCTCCCTCACGGTCTTCATCAGTTGCCAGCCAAACCAATTCACTTGTGTCGCTTAGCTTTTTTAACTCGGCAATAACCTTTTTCTTTTCAGGGTCATTAACATATTTCGGGGCAAAATCTTTTTTTACGTCAACTCCTAATTTATCTTTAGACAAATCACGAACATGCCCAAAGCTGGATTTGACAATAAAATCTTTTCCCAGAAATTTTTCAATGGTTTTGGCTTTCGCCGGCGACTCAACAATTACAAGGTTTTTAGTCATTATAGATGGTTTTACTATTGGCAATCAATAAAATAAGTATTTTTCGATTTCAGAAAATTGAACTATATTTAGCGGGGGCAAAGATATTCGTATTTTGTCAACTTCCAAAACCAGTTATTTTTTTAGTCCGGTTTCTATTTGCCCTGTTTCGGGATTCAGCTCTGAACCGCCCATGGAGTGGGGAATAAGGTACACAGAAAAAAGCACCGTTAGCGCAATCAGTGGCCAAAGTCTGTTTTTTGGATTTTTGCGAAGCTGGAAAAAAGCAACAATCCAGAAGATGAAAGCGAAAAGGGTTTTGTTGTCGGTCCAGTCGCTGCCAAAAGGCCAGCCGGTCCAATATTCTCCAAAGGCATTGAATTGAACTACAGGGCCAAGAAACAATCCGCCGATTCCTAAACTTATCAAGGTAATCGTTACATAGCGAAGGGTTCTTTTGCGACTAAAAATGGCTTCTATTCCAGCTCGCACACCAAAAATTAGGGATAAAATCATAAAAATAATATGTGGCGTTAGGATGTAACGCGGCACGTATCCTTTGAATCGCAACACTACCGGATTATCTTTTAGTAGTTCAATTATTTCTTCGCCGTCAGAAAGTTCGATAAAATATTCAATTTTTCCGGCAGCAGGTTGTTCCGGCAAAGTGGCATAAAGCACTTCAATCTCAGGTCCCTCGCCAAAAAATGCTTTTTCGTTAACCATTTTTCTATTCATTTTCAGAGTAGTCAAACTGTCGTTTGTGTTATACCTTTTATATATTAAATTTCCGGTAATATTTTTATCGGCTATAGGTAAACGTATCTCGCACGGAGTGCCTATCTCATTGGATCGTAATAGATTAAGTTGATAGACAGTGTCGTTTAACGATAGTTCAACTTTTTTGGGATAGGTTGGCCCAGTAAGGCGCTGATAAACCATAGTGGAAAGGGCTATAATAATGGTCAAAAACCATAGAATTATTGATTTAGTCATATTTATATAGTTTGAATAAATGAATCGGCAAAATTATTATTAATTGATAATTCAAATCCTGAAATTTTATGATATATGCAATAAAGGGAGAAAGACAAAATCTAATTGCTTTTTCTATTCAAAGTGAAATAGATAAAAACCGGAAGATGATCGCTGTAACCGCCGAAATATTTTCCACCATAAGTTCGGCTTGGAGACTTAATGCCGTTTTTATCGGTGTAAAGAATCCATTCCGGTTGAAAAATTTCCTGCATATTTTTCCAAGCAACTACTTTGTTATTTGATGATAGCAAGTTGCCACTCAAGATTATTTGATCCAGCATATTCCATTTTTTTTCACGAGAGTAATAGTAGGAACCAAAATGTTGGTCAAATAAAGGATAGGCAGTATTGTAAAGTTGATTTTCTGAAATAGAGGTATCAGTTGGTAAAGCGTTCAAAATCTGTTGAATAGATTTGTTATTTGGTTCATCATTGAAGTCGCCCATGATTATAATCTTGGGCGAGTTGGTTTTGGAAAAAAGGGAATCAGTTATTTGTTTCAATTGTTGGGCTGCTGCAATTCGTTTATGCTCCGATTTTTCTTGACCGCCACTGCGGGATGGCCAGTGGTTTACAAATATATTAAAGGTGTCTTTTAAAGATTTATGATATAGTTTTACGTATAAAATATCACGCGTTTTAAAATTGGCGTCGTTTTGAAGGGCAACACGCATTTTTTGTTGGTGCAGGAGTTGCAGTTTTTTGGAATTATATACCAATGCTACATCAATAGATCGTCTGTCGGGGCTTTCAAAATGAACAATTTTATAGGGAGTTTTAGCGAGATTATTTTTAGATATAACATCTTGAATAACAACAGCATTTTCGATTTCGCAAAGTCCTATAATGTCTGGATTTTTTCGCTTGTCGATGGAGGAAAGTACCAGACTTAGTTTTTCTGTTTTATCCTTATATTTCAGTGTGTTCCATTCTTTTTTGCCCGTAGGTAAAAATTCATTATCATTTTTGGTAGGGTCATCAATGGTGTCGAACAGATTTTCAACATTATAAAAAACAACGAGCATGTTTTTTTTAGCGACTTTGGAATCTTGAGCTTCTACACTTCCAAAATTGAATAAGAATAAAATTAGAATTATTGATTGAAAAACGTGTATTGTTTTCATGATGAATGAGTTAATCTTCTTCATAACTTCTTTTTATTTTGCTGATTATTCGGCGGTCTTTTTTAGTCGGTCGTCCTAAACCTCGGTCGCGGTATTCAAAATTTTGTTTCATCAGTTCCAATTTCCGATATTCTTCATCAGGAGTTAAATCCTTCATATAAAGCTCGACTAATTTTGCCCCGACTCTTTTTTCGATAGGCTCAATTACTTGGATGGTTAGGTTTAGGTGGTCTTTTTTCACTTGAATGATTTCGCCCCCTTTAACATCGAAAGCTGCTTTTAAGGGATTTCCTTCGATGCTTACTTTTCCTGCACGACAAGCATCAGTGGCTTGACTTCTTGTTTTGAAGAGCCTGACAGACCACAAATATTTATCTATGCGTGTGGCGATCATTTTTGACGGAAATATATTTCGATTGGAATTCCTTTAAAATCAAAGTTTTCGCGCAATTTGTTTTCAATAAATCTCTTGTAAGGATCACGAATGTACTGAGG
>JAFGWF010000230.1 GCA_016937295.1 Bacteroidales bacterium | reverse complement strand
ATTTCTTCCGGTGCTTTTGTGTTCCAGGTTTTTCTGATTTCCCAAAGATGGGGCGAAGTGTTTTCTTTAACCACTTCATTTTCTAATACGGGCTGAAAACCGGCTTTAATTTCTTCAGGCAGGTTGGCAAATATATCTCCATTTTGAGGCACCCCTTTTTTTACAGCATCGTAAATATAAATATCACCACTCTGGCTTAATGCGTTCCATAATTCGCTGTCGGAAGTAAAACCTTGTTTGTAGTTTCTTTCGGTTTCGTCAAACAAAAATGGGATAATGGTATTTTTCCCGATGTAGTCGGTAATGTCTTCTTTTGTATAGTAGGCTCCCATCGCCGCCCTGTCATTAATGTATTTTTCAAAAATATATCCAATTACATCGGGGTTAATATCCCTGCCGGTTGCTTCAATGCTGTTATCGAGATGCCAGTTCCATTGGTCGAAGAAATTAAAAAGTGCGTTGAACGCATCATCACTTATGTTGATTTCTTCAAATTGTTTTTCCAATTCATGTACATCAAACAAGCCTCCGTTTAAGTAAGGTATTTTTCCTAAATCAATGGGATGTTGGTGCCGGTGTTTTTCCGGTTTGCCCAAACCATCGTGAAATAGTTCCAATAAAAAACTACGGTAAAAGCTGTAAAAATTATCTTTCCCGGCATGTAGTTTTGATTCATTTAGTTTGTTGCCCAAGTAATGGATATCTTGGTTCAGGAAGCCTTTTTTCTGAATAAAATAGCAGAACATCAGACGGTTGAGCATCAAAGATGCATACCATTGCTTATTGGTGTTTTCTTTATTGGCAATATGGTCGTCAATCCCTTTTATGAAATCCAGAAAAACAGTATGTTGCTTTTTAAATTCGGTATAGAATTTCTTGGTAACACTCTCCGTATTTTTTGCGAAATTTTCTGAAACTCGTTGCTTTACATCAACAATTGTTATTTGTTCTTCTTCGTCGAGGGTAAACAATAAATTTTTCAGCCGTTGAAATAAAATCTCAGTATCCTGATGGCTGTACCATGATATCTCCCGTACTTGTTTTGGTTTATTTTCTTCTTTTATTGCAATTTGCCAAATCTGATGACTTTTTATTTGGTCGGAGTAAATGATTAAATGCTCAAAGTAATGTTTGGCAACCTTAGCTTCAATCTGTTTACGAATATTGCTCAAGGGTATTTTGCCGTTTGGCATTGCAGGGCAATAAAGAATTACAAATCCTTTTTTCTCCACAATGCCTTTTAGCATAAAGGCATCTTCATTTACAGCAATGGGTAAATTATTGTCGAAGTTATCCCAACCTAATTCATTAAACAGGTTCTTAAAATCAAACAATTTTATGAATTCCGAAAATCTATTTTTTTTCATACTATTTAATTCTTAATCCCATTGAACAAATTATTTGAGGGTCTTTCGTAGCTGATTCATCCTCACTAATTAGGCTTAACTTCGCATCTTCACGTAACGAGACAACCAGATTTGCTAAAGCTTCATCGTTAATTCCGGTTTTCAATTGTCGGTTAATTGTTTCTCGTGCATACTCTCTTAATGGATGGTCGTAAATATCCTGAATGGCACGTTTCAATTCTTCGGTAATCCAAAGTGTGCCAGTGTTTCTTTCGGCGTAATTATTTAAACGCATATAAGCACGATAGCGTGCTCCCGTTTTCTTACCTAACTGCCCACCAACCTTTGATTCCGTTTCTTTGATATGATTTAAACCAAACTTCACTAAATCATGATGCTTTTCAAAACGTTCAAGAGCAGGTTCATCAGGACCGCATTTTACTGCCTTTAGTATTTCAAATTGTGATTGGGTTACTATCGTTTGTTTTTCATCAATCCAAGCTAAAACATCATTTTCGCTTGGTGTTTTCGTATATACAATTGAACCGTTTATTTTTTGAGATTCATCGCCTTTTTTAGTGGCGTATATTACATTGGGTAAATCAGGAATTTTCTTAGCCAATTGAGGGTCTGCATCGATGGCATTTTTCCATATTTGAAAAGCGTATGAAGCCAAATCAACTTCAATATCTTCTTCTTCGTCAAGCAATCCTGACTTTTCGTTATAAAGGTCGGCAATATTAATTGGGTCGCCTTCAAAGAAAACTTCATCAGAACCAACAGTTTCAGCATTTTCTCTAATTCTTTGCCCCAATCTTCCGCGCAAATTGATTATATTTTCAATTCCGTCTTCCGGAAGAAAGGAATAACAAAAAATTTCATGATGCTTTTGTCCAATCCTGTCAACACGACCAGCTCTTTGAATTAATCGGATGATTGCCCAAGGTAAATCATAATTCAAAACAATATGGGCATCTTGTAAGTTTTGCCCTTCACTAAGTACATCGGTTGTAATTAGCACTCTAATTTCTTGTACTTTTGGATAATCTTTCTCATTACTCTTTGGGCTGAAACGATAAGCTAATATAGTTGGGTGATCAGAATCTCCTGTTGCACATTCAATTTTATCTATACCTCGCTTTTTTAGTGAATCAAAAAGATAATATGCAGTATCGGAGAATTGAGTAAAAATTAGCACTTTTTCTTCTTTATGTTTTTTAGTAATTAAATCATAAAGTGCATTTAATTGTCGGTCGTTTTCTTGCTTCCAGTCTTCCCCGATTTTTAAAATTTTCATCAATTCTTTGCTGTCGGTTTCCAAATCTTTTTTCATTTGGTCATTGAACAACTGACTTTTAATCCACTGATATTTATGTTTTTTGTTGTAGAGTGAAGTATAATATTTTTCGGCTTGTTCAATATATTCTTTCGGTTTCGTGAGTATGCCATTGCCATTGTCGTCATCGATATCTTTATCGGAATACATAAAATCATCTATTAATCCTGCTTCTTGTTTCCCAATAGGAAAAGCAAGATTATTTTCCATTGCATAAAT
>JAFGWF010000229.1 GCA_016937295.1 Bacteroidales bacterium | reverse complement strand
TCTTCCGAAAGATTTTGTAGGAGTTTTAAATAACGCTTTTCGTGTTCGGCTTCCACTTTGGCAATCATTTTAAAAGCAACAGCCACTTGCTTGAATCCTTCCTCTTCAGCAATTTTGGCAAATTCCGGGTAAAGCTCTGTCCACTCTTCGTTTTCACCTTCAGCGGCGGCTTTTAGGTTTTCCATGGTTGTGCCTATGATACCGGCCGGAAAGGAGGCTGTGATTTCTGCCATTCCTCCTTCAAGAAATTTGAAAAATCTCTTGGCATGTTCTTTTTCCTGCGATGCTGTTTCCATGAAAATAGCTGCTATTTGCTCATAGCCCTCCTTTTTTGCCACTGATGCAAAAAACTCATATCGGTTTCTGGCTTGAGATTCTCCCGCAAAGGCCTTCAGTAGGTTTTGCTCTGTTCTTGTTCCTTTGATAGATTTTTCCATAATAGTTTTCTTGTTAAATTTGATACGATATTTCACAATTGGTAAAACTAAATAAAATCTTTACCTGCCATAAATTTATTTCCTTTTTGCATCTAATTTTTATCGAGTATAAATAATGAAGCCAAATTTTTAGATGAAGGCTGTGATAGTAATGGTGAAAAATTTACGTAATGTGCGTCTGATGCAAGATTCAACAAAATGTATCTATCTGATATACAAATTATTCATTCATCTCGAAATCTCAAAATAAGACCTTAGATGCTGTTTTAGAGTGAAATTGCACTGAACTTCGGTTAATTCGATAAATATTCATTTTAGTTCCATATTTTGTTTTTTACGAACATAAGTTCAATATATTTGCCGAAATTTTTCAACTATGTCCCGACCAAAACGAGTAAGGCGAATGGATCGTCCACCATTATTTGAAGGTTTTAGACCGATTGGCTCTAAAGGCCGTCAAGCAGGGATTGTATATTTGGAATTGGACGAATATGAATCGTTGAGACTATGTGATTATGAGGGGCTTACGCATGTTGAAGCTTCGGAAGTGCTCCAAATTTCCAGGCCAACTTTTACGCGGATTTATAGCTCTGCACGAAAGAAGATGGCGCAGGCGTTAGTGGATGGATTTAGTCTTTTAATTCGGGGAGGAAAGGTTGATTTTGATGACATGTGGTTGCGCTGTTCCGACTGCACAACCGTATTTAATGATGTTACTCGTGGCGAAAATCAGGTTTGTCCAAGATGCGGAAGCGAAAAGGTTTCTGAAGTTTCAACCCACCGACACAAACCAACACAAGCCAGGAGCTCGTCAGACTCCCCACGCCCCGGTTTTTGTATTTGCCGAAATTGTGGTACTCGAATTTCACATCATCGTGGGATGCCCTGTAGTCAAGCGATTTGCCCAAACTGTGAAAGTTTTATGGTAAAAGATGGCAATAGTTCCGGCATATTTTGGGCTATTCCTTGCTTTGCAAATGAAAAAACTGCGCACTACAACACCAGATTTGCCAGATCACCATATTTTGCTTTATTTGACGGAAAGGATACCGTTTTTTTTGAAAATCCTTTTCCAATTGAAGATAAGGGATTAGGCCAAAAAATAATGGAAACGTTAGCGTTAAAAGGAATTTCGGGAATAGTTACGGGTTTTTTAGGCGATAAAGCTCGTGAAGTAGCTGAATCAAAAGGCTTTTATATCGAAAACATGGATCAATCTGACTTAACAGTCAATGACATTATAAATAACTTAAAATCAAAATTTTATGAGAATTAAAATAGCATTCCCTATAAGTGAAGGTAAGCTAAGTGAGCATTTTGGACATTGTGAACAATTTGTAATCGTTACCGTGGTAAATAACGAAATCGTCAAAGAAGAGCTTTTGTCTCCTCCCGGGCATGTGCATGGTGCATATCCTAAATTTTTAGCCGGACAGGCTGTAGATGTGGTAATTGCGGGTGGTATTGGCCAATCTGCCGTTTCCATTCTGAAAGCTAATGGAGTTGAGGTAATAACCGGCGTTGAAGTTTCCGACATTCAAACAATGGTTAGCGACTATGTGAACGGTACTCTTGAGTCAACCGGAGAATCCTGTGGTCATCACGACTCACATCACCATCATTAACAAACTTCTTTTTGCAAAAAAAAACGTCCCCTTTTCAGAGGACGTTTTTTGTTTGCTTAAGATTTTAATTAAGCAAGCTTGTTGAAATGAATCATCAACTTTGATTTTAAATTCGAAGCTTTATTTTTGTGAATGATATTGCGTTTCGCATTCTTATCAATGATTGAAATCACAGTGCCAAAAAAAGTTTCTGCTTCTTTCTTTTCTGTGGTTGCTCTCAACTTCTTGATAGCATTACGCATGGTGCGAGCATAATATCTGTTTCTTATTCTCTTCGCATCATTTGCTTTAATTCTCTTCAGTGACGACTTATGATTAGCCATAAAAATATCTTGCTTTAAATTATAAAATGCAGTCCGTAGGGGAATCGAACCCCTGTTACCAGGATGAAAACCTGACGTCCTAACCCCTAGACGAACGGACCATAAATGAATGAGCTGTATTCTCAAAAATTGAGGTGCAAAGATATTTTAATTTTCTATTGGTGCAAATATTTATTTGAATTTTTTTTATATAAATGCCAAATTATTAATTTACTGAATAACAATACATTAATAATTATTTTATATTCAAATTGGAAGAAAAATGCGCTATTAGTTCAAAAATTAAGGTGCTTTTTCACTTCTTTTTTATGTTTTTCGCTTGTTCATATTCAAACCTAAAACCAAGTTTTTTTCCGGTTTTTAAGCTTATACTCGAAGTTATTTGATTCATTTCTCCAACGGTTACTTGTTGAATGCTGTCGATAGGGGGCGCAACCAAATCCAACTCTATGGAAAACAGGATGGACGTGTAGATGATTTTCTTAATTTGCTCATCATCAATAATTTGATTAGTAAAATCGTTGAAAAGAAAACCTAACTGCTTTTTTCCTTCCACAAAATAGTGGTTCTCATTATTGATAAACAACCGGCCAATCAAATGTCCAACATCGTTGTAACGATTGTATTTGAACGAATCGGCAATAAAATTGTAAATATTGATGATGCCACAATATCCACGATATGGATTTTCTTTAACATAAGCGGTTTGACGAACAAAATGTGAATCAGGCATTTTGAAAACGTTGCTGTGCATGGTCATTATCACAAGGTCGGCGGCAACTTTCAACTCCATTTCAAATTTCCCTCGTTCTTTGTAGTCCACCGGAATCTCGATATCCAAGCCCGATACACCTTGTTTAATGTCGTTGGTCGTTTCAACAATCACAGATTTTATCTTTTCAAAAACGGCTAAGGTATTGTCGTAAACCTTGTATTTTACGGTTGATTTTTCCGAAAGCTTTTTAATAATGTCTTGCTTATGCGTATTCATTCTTTGATGCGTTAAATAAAGACCAAAAGTACTTAAATTTTATTTGATGTTATTAATTTCAGGCAGTAATTTTTCTCGAAATTTAGCAACCAATTTCAACTGAAACCAACTAATTTGAGGGCTTAAGAGCGGTTTAATTTCGCTTAAAATCGGCGTTTCTTCTTCTAAAAGTGCTGCAAGAATTTCTTTAGTCTTTTTCACATCCACAAAATCTTGATAGTTAAAGTCTTCTTCGTCAATACATTGCAAGATATGATCTTCGATGGTGCCTTGGGCAAAATTGCGTTCTCGCGCCACTTCTTCAATGGTCATCCCTGTTTTTAAAAGCCTCCAAGTTATTTCGTGCGATTTTTCTTTTTTCTCTATTGATTTCTCTACGGGTTGCGTTTTTCGCAATCCTTTAGTTTCCAAATATTCCTCAACCAATTCCACTATTTGCTGCCCATAATCTCTAATTTTTACTCTTCCAATCCCTTCAATTTTCCTCAATTCTTTCAAATTTCTTGGTAAACTATTGCTAATATCGATCATGGTTTTTTGAAGCAAGATTTGATTTGGCGCAATTTCTAAATCCCTTGCTGTTTCTGTTCGCCAATATTTTATAAGTTCATACAGTTCAGGGTGATGGGTTGTGACGCTGGTTTCTTGTTTTGTTTTTCTACCAACCGCGCTTGTTTTGAAGGTGCCTTGGGTGCGGCCTTTAATTATTTCCGAAATATTGAAACCCGATTGAGCCGCTTTGAGCATGGCCTGACGAATATTTAGAATTTCTTCCAATGCCGTCAATTGTTCTTGCAACTGCTTCCTGATTTCTTTGTTGTCGGTTTCAAAGCCTCCAAAAAGCTTTTGAATGATTTCATTCTCATGTTGTTCGTAGAAATAAACCGCTGCCTTTTTTAATCGCTCATTGAAGAAATCATTGGTTTCGGTATCCGGATTTTTTTCAAGAATTTGCTCCACTTGCTGGTTAAATTTAGCTGCAACCGACTGTAAATTTGGCAAGATGTTTTTCATTACTAATTCGATATTTTCTTTAATCTGGCCAAAAATTACCTTTGAATTATCTAATACTATTCCTTCGATTTTCTCTAATCGATATCGTAACTGTCTGTAGTTGAATAGTTCTTCGAGAAGTTGTTTTTGAAAATGGTATTTCGACTCCAAAAAATCTTTTTCTGTTGGTGGATTTTCCTTGTTTTTTGTATTGAATTCTGAAACATTACTATCGCTTATGATGGAATTTTGCCCAATCCTTGAACTTAAAACTAAGCCTTCCAAACTTTTACACCGACTCAGTGCCACATAGGTTTGCCCATGTGCAAAGGCCGATTCGGCATCAATCACTGCTTTCTCAAAGGTTAGCCCCTGACTTTTGTGAATAGTAATAGCCCATGCAAGTCTTAACGGATACTGAGTGAAGCTTCCGATTGTGCTTTCTTTCATTTCACCGGTGGCTTCATCTAAATCGTATCTTATGTTTGCCCAAGTTTCGGGCAAGGTGTAAATGGGTATGCCATCATCTTCACAAACAACCACAATTTCATCGTCTTCCGTGATTTCTTTTACAATGCCGATTTTTCCGTTATAATAGCGTTTTTCGAAAGAGCTGTCGTTTTTTATAAACATTACTCTTGCATTAACTTTAATTTCTATTTTAAAATCGGCAGGATAAGCATACTCACTGAAGGTGCCTTCAACTTTTGCCTCAAAGAAATAAGATTTACCTTTTAACTCATTCATTTTCTTTGAGTTAATGGAATCAGCATTAGCATTATGTGTGGTTAAAATGATGTAATCGTCAGTGGGCGTGAAATCCTTTAAAAATCTCTTATTGAGCGTTTCAATGCTTTGCTGGCTTAGTTTATTACCTCTGACTTGGTTTAAAACCTCAATAAACTTTTCGTCGTTTTGGCGGTAGATATGCTTGAGTTCGATGGTGATAAAATTGGAAGCAATTGCGGCTTTTGAGTTAAAGAAGTAAACCGATGGATAATAAGGTCTTAGCAAAGCCCAATCGTCATTTTTTACAACCGGCGCCAATTGTTCCAAATCGCCAATCATCAACAGTTGCACACCTCCAAAAGGTTTATACCTATCCCGATATTTTCGCAGCACCTCATCAATGGCATCCAATAAATCGGCGCGCACCATCGAAATTTCATCAATCACAAGCAAATCCAATGTTTTAATGATATTGATTTTTTTCTTTTGGAATTTGTAGGCTGACTCTCGATTTGCACCTTTGATACCTGTAACTGCCTCAGTGAGAATGGGACCAAATGGTAATTGGAAAAATGAATGTAAGGTAACGCCGCCTGCATTGATTGCAGCAACTCCAGTTGGAGCTGTGATTACCATCCTTTTATGGCTTTTTTTCTTGAGCTCCCGCAAAAAGGTGGTTTTACCTGTACCGGCATTTCCTGTTAAAAAAATGTTACGATTCGTATTTTGAACAAAATTCCAAGCAAGGTCTAATTCTTTATTCATTAGCATTATGGTTTTATGTGGCCGTAAAAATAAAAAATTTTATAAACTCTATAACTAAAAGTTAAAGTGCTTTTAGTAATGCGGTTATTTTTTAATGCGATAATGCGATAATGCGGTAATTGGGATTCGTTTTGAATAAATGGAGAGATAGCTTTTTAATGAAGTACTGCGCGTAAAGGTGGTAAAGTGCTTCGCGTAAAGGTGGTAAAGTGCTTCGCGTAAAGGGTGGTAAAGTGCTTCGCGTAAAGGGTGGTAAATGCGACAATTTGATAATGCGGTTCCCGTACAGTGGTCGGGAGTGGTAATTGGGCTTTGTTTTGACTTTATGAAGTGATAGCTTTTTAATGAAGTGCTTCGTGTAAAGGTTTGTAAAGTGGCTGCGCCGTAAAGGGTGGTAAAGTGGCTTCGCCGTAAGGGATTGTAAAACGCGATAATTTTTCATTTTTTTCCTTGCATTTTAAAAAATTACTATCTTTGGCTTTCCAAAACCATAACATTTTTGCACATGAGCAAGGGTTTAAAAATAATTCCACGTTC
>JAFGWF010000228.1 GCA_016937295.1 Bacteroidales bacterium | reverse complement strand
GCCACTAACGAGATGAAAACTCGTGTGGTAGAAACCTTAGTTCAAATTTCTGAGGGTATTGTCAAACCTGAATTTCAATCTTGCATTGAGTTTCTGAAAGAAAAAAACAACTGGTCTAGTGACCGGATTTGGCAACAAGCTAAAATGTTGCTAACTAATATTTTACATGGGTACTCCTTTTTTGCATTTAGTACCATTGATAGCTTTGTGGTTCGACTTGTGCGTGCCTTTGCTTTCGATTTGCGGTTGCCTCTGAATTTTGGCATCGAGCTGAATACCAATATTATCATCGAAGAAGCGGTTTCTGCGCTGATAAATAATGCGGGATATGATGCTCAATTGACTGATTTCTTGATACATTATGTCGAAAATTTGGCCGATGATGAACGCAGTACCGATATCAACAAGGCGATTTCCGAACTGGCATCTGTGCTTTTTAATGACAAATATGCCGACTTTGTGGAATCCTTGAAAGGTATTCACTCCTCCGACTTTTTTAAGTACTCCAAGGATATTGTGGCCAAAGTTCAAATTGAGAAGAATCTACTTAAAAGTCTTGGTAATGAAGCTCTTGCAATCATCTCGGAGGCCGGACTTTCGGAATCGGATTTTTATCAAAGTAGTCGAGGAATTGCCAAATACTTTGAAAATGTTGCCTTAGCGATTCCCGATAGACTGGCTCCAAACTCCTTTGTACTGAAAACTATTGAGCAAGACCAATGGTTTGGGGCGAAATGCTCTGCTGCTACAATTCATAAAATAGAATCGGTAAAGGAAAAACTGGTGGAAATTTTTCATCGAATACAAAGTCGCGCTGAGAGTTATGTTTCTATACTACTCATTCGACGAAATGTTGAGGCTGTGGCACTTCTGAAATATATTCAAGACCTTATTGAGATTTATTACAGCGAAAATGGGGTTATTCATCTTTCGGAAACGCTGAAAAAAGTGAACGAAATTGTTCAAAACGAGCAAGCTCCATTTATCTATGAACGCATTGGGAATCGCTACAGTCATTATATGATTGACGAATTTCAGGACACATCGGTTCGGCAATGGCACAATTTGCTGCCTCTTTTAGACGAAAGCCTTGCCAACAACAACTATAATTTGGTGGTGGGCGATGCCAAACAGTCCATTTACCGATGGCGTGGAGGAAATTATAATCAGTTTATCGATTTGCCTGAAGTGCCACAAGAAAACCTGAGTCAAATCATTAAAAACCGAGCAGTTGTTTTGCGACAAAACTACCAGGAAACTATCTTGGATACAAACTATCGCTCTGCAAAAATTATTGTTCAATTCAATAACGAATTTTATGGATTTTGTCTTGCAAAATTTGCTCACAATGAAATACTTACAAAAGTTTTTCGCGACTATTCTCAAAACCTTTTCAGCAAGAAAACCGGTTATGTCGAGCTGAATTTTGTCAAAACCATGAGGGAAAATCCCGATCAATTGAAAAACAACCTTTTAAGCATTATTTCCGATTTGCAATCGAGGAATATTCCCTTTAAAAATATGGCCATTTTAGCGCGAAAAAACAGCCAACTTCAACTTATCGCTCAATGGCTTATCGACAAAGGGTTGCCGGTTATTTCTTCGCAAAGTCTGCGGCTTGGCAGTTCGCCAAATGTGCAGTTTGTAGTCAGTTTTCTGCGATTTTTATCCAACCCAGCCGACAAAATTGCTTTGCTCTTCGTGGTCGAACATCTCTTGGAAAATAATTTTTTGGATGAAAAAACGGCTTTAAACTATTTGATTGGTTATAAAACCGTTAGTGATTTATTGCAACTGATTAACCTGTCACCGGCTCTTCTTCAAACGGACGATTCGATGCAAATAGCCGAAACAATCATTAATCATTTCGGGTTGATGAAAAACGACTATGCTTTTATGGTGCAACTGCTTGATTTTGTGCATAAATCGCAGCAAAAAATGGGGGTTGGAGTTGCTTATTTTGTCGAATATTTCGATTTGTACAGCGCGGATGAATATGTGGCCATGCCCGATAATATAGATGCTATCAATCTAATTACCATTCATAAATCTAAAGGTTTAGAATTTAAATACTTAGTCTTTGTGGATTTTAACTCGAAGAAGCGAAACGCCGATCACTTGACGGTTTCATTAGAAAAAATAGGGATTAAAAAACCAATTTTGACTTTGATTCCTGATGTGGAATTAGTGCTTCAATCTGTTTTCAAGGAAGAAAAAATGGAGTCGAAAAAATTAGAGGAATCAGACCAGTTGAATTTGCTGTATGTTGCCACAACTCGCGCCAAACAAGAGCTTTACATTATTTCGGAAGATAAGTCCAGCTCTAATTCCTTACTGAAGGAGTTTGCCGAAACTAACGCAAGTTTTGTAAAAAGCGACGATTACGAAGACGAGGTGTCGTTTGTTTGTGGTGAAAAAATTGTTGAAGAAATGCCTGTGCAAAGTCAAGATAGAAATGTGCTTCAATATGATTATTTTAAGTCGTGGAATAGTCGGGTTGTGGTAAATCATAGGCATTTAATTGGGGAGATTGGGGCGAAAACCACTTCTCAAAAAATTGGAACGGTTTTACATTCTGTTTTCGAGCACTTGCAAAATCCTACTAAATCAGACGATGTGATTGACCGTTTGGAGCAAATAGGAATAATTTTACCCGAAGAAATCGATTTCTTCAAGGAATTAGTTAAGAAACTGCTTTTGAATCAGGATATTAAGGAGTTGTTTAGCGCGAAAAATCTATATGAAGCAGAGCGAACTATTATTCATAAATCGGGGAGGATTTTGCGACCCGACAGAGTCGTTTTTGAACCTAATCGTCTGAAAGTGATTGACTATAAGTATTCCAATAAAACCGAAATTTCACCGGAACAACTTCAGGAATACCATCAGCAGATAACGGATTACAAAGACGTATTGCAGCAAATGTACCCCAATCAATTAGTTGAAGGATATCTGCTTTGGATTAAGAATGAGATTGCGTTGGAGAAGATTGTTTGATTTAATTTTATCCCACAACTATATTGATTATTCTGTTGGTAACCACAACTATCTTGCGGATAGTTTTGCCTTCAATCCATTTTTGCGCCTCCGGCATTTTCACTATTTCTGCTGAAATATGGTCTTGAGGCATGTCAATCGGAAACTCTTGTTTAAAACGCATTTTGCCATTAATCGAAACCGGATATTCATAAGTTGATTCGATTAGATATTTCTCTTCAAACTTCGGAAAATCAGCTAAATGCACCGATGTTTCATTTCCTAATCCATGCCAAAGTTCCTCAGTGATATGCGGTGCAAAGGGTGCTAATAAAATCACAAGATTCTCCAAAATTTCCTTTTTATGACATTTGAGATCATTCAATTCATTTACGCAAATCATAAACTGACTCACGGCAGTATTAAAACTAAATCGCTCGATATCTTCCGTAATTTTCTTGATGGTTTTGTGAATCACCTTTAACTCGTCTTTTGTTGCAGGTTGTTCAACCACAATAAGTTGGCTGTCGATATTATGAAAAAGTCGCCACAGTTTTTTCACAAATCGAAAAACACCTTCAATTCCGTTGGTGTCCCAGGGTTTAGATTGTTCGAGAGGACCTAAAAACATTTCGTAAAGGCGTAGGGTGTCGGCTCCGTATTTTTCGACTAACTCATCAGGATTTTGTACGTTATACAGCGATTTCGACATTTTTTCGATTTCCCAACCGCAAAAATATTGACCGTTTTCTAAAATAAATTCAGCCTCAGCAAATTCAGGTTGCCATTTTTTGAATGCTTCTAAATCCAAAATATCGTTATGTACAATGTTGACATCCACATGGATACGTTGAACGTCGTAATCTTTGCGAAGATTGAAGCTCACAAATTGATTGGTGCCTTTTATGCGATAAACGAAATTGCTTCGGCCTTGTATCATTCCCTGGTTTATCAGTTTTTTAAACGGTTCTTCTTTTATAACTAAACCCAAATCGTAGAGGAATTTATTCCAAAAGCGGCTGTAAATCAGGTGTCCGGTAGCATGTTCGGCGCCGCCAATATACAAATCGACATCTTGCCAATATCGGATAGCTTCGGTGCTGAAATATTTTTCATTGTTTTGAGGATCCATATATCGAAGATAATAACCGCTGCTTCCGGCAAATCCGGGCATAGTGTCATATTCAAACCGATAACCTTCTTTGGTTTGCCAGTTTGCGGCTCTTGCCAAGGGTGGTTCGCCTTGCTCCGTTGGCAGATATTTGTCCACCTCGGGCAATTCCAAGGGCAATTCGTTGAGGGGTAAAACATGCGGAATTTCGTCTTTATAAAAAACCGGAAACGGCTCGCCCCAGTAACGCTGACGTGAAAAAATGGCATCGCGAAGTCGGTAGTTAATTTTCCTGTTTCCAATGCCCAATTCTTCCAATTTTTCTATGGCTTTAGCGATTGCTTGTTTGACTTCTAACCCGTTTAAAAAATCGGAGTTCATCAATATTCCTTCCTTAGCATCGTAGGATTCTTGAGCAATGTCGCCGCCTTCAACTACTTGAACAATAGGAATGTTGAAATGTTGTGCAAAAGCATAATCGCGGCTGTCGTGAGCAGGTACGGCCATAATTGCGCCGGTGCCATAACCGGTGAGCACATAATCGGCAATCCATACAGGAATATTCTGCTTCGTAAATGGATTAATGGCATAAGTTCCGGTGAAAACTCCCGAAACGGTTTTTACTTCGGTCATGCGCTCACGCTCCGAACGGTTAACTGCCTTGTTTACATATTCTTCCACTTGAGATTTCTGTTCAGGAGTGGTAAATTCTGCCACTCGTGCGTGTTCGGGTGCAATTACCATATAGGTTGCTCCGAACAACGTGTCGGGGCGTGTAGTGAAAACTTCCAATTTTTCGGCAAAGCCAACAACCTCAAAGAATACTGTGGCTCCGGTAGATTTTCCAATCCAGTTGCGTTGCATCTCTTTCAACGACTCGCTCCAGTCCACCAATTCCAAACCTTGCAAAAGTCGTTCGGCGTAGGCTGTAACCCGCAAAAACCACTGGCGCATCGACTTGCGCAACACCGGATGACCTCCACGCACTGATAGTCCGTCTTTTACCTCGTCGTTGGCAAGCACGGTCCCCAATTCCGGACACCAGTTGACCATCGTTTCGCTTAAATAGGCAAGGCGATAATTCATAAGTGTGTCGCTCTTTTCCCTTTCGGTAAATGAATTCCACTGTTCGGCAGTAAATATTATTTCTTGAGATGTCGCCGCTTGCACTTTTTTATTTCCCGCAAGGGCGAAAATTTGCTCTAAAATACTAATTGGCTCCGCTTTTTCCGTTGCAAAATTATACCAATGGTCGAAAAGCTTGGTGAAAACCCATTGAGTCCATTTATAATATTGAGGATCAGAAGTTTGAACCTCTCTTGTCCAATCATAAGAAAAGCCTAAATTTCCAAGCTGTTCTTTATAACGAGAAATATTCTGAGCAGTTGTGATGGCAGGATGTTGTCCGGTTTTGATGGCATATTGCTCGGCAGGCAATCCAAAGGCATCGAAACCCATGGGATGAAGCACATTAAATCCATTGAGCCTTTTGAATCGGCTGTAAATATCGGAGGCAATATATCCAAGAGGATGACCAACATGTAACCCCGCACCCGATGGATACGGAAACATATCTAACACATAATATTTTGGTTTTGAAGCATCTATGTCCACTTTGTACAGTTTGGTTTCGTCCCAAACCTTTTGCCATTTCTTTTCAATCTCTGAATGATTATATTCCATAAAACACGGTTTCGATGAGTTTAAAAAACAAGCGGCGAAATTATAAAATATAGGGTATTTAATTTCTTAAAAAAAAAGCGCGAAGATTATTAGGATTGCCAAGCTAAAAAATCTTTTACCTGAGCTTAAATACAGACTAATTTTGCCGCATGAGTGGACTTTATATACACATACCATTTTGTTCGACAAAATGCCATTATTGCAATTTTCTAAGCACGGTAAGCCTAAAATATCGGAAGGAAGTTTTTGAAGCTATCGGAAAGGAGATTGAGTTGCGAAAAAATTATTTAGATTACAAACCCATTGAGACCATATATTTTGGCGGTGGTACACCATCTCTTTTAAGCAAAGATAAGCTGAAGAGCCTATTAAATCGTATTTTTGACCATTTTGAAGTGGTTTCGGATGCAGAAATCACCCT
>JAFGWF010000227.1 GCA_016937295.1 Bacteroidales bacterium | reverse complement strand
CATGATGATAGATGATTTATTACTTTAAAAGCAAAGCTTTTTCAATTACCTCTTTAAGCTTTCTGTGGTCGATAGGCTTCGAAATGTAGAAATCGCACCCCGAATCCAATGCTTTTTCTTTGTCGCCAACTAAAGCATAAGCAGTTTGTGCGATAATGGGCAACTCGGGGCGCAGTAGCTTTATTTCGCGTGAGGCAATAAAACCATCCATTTCGGGCATTTTTAAATCCATTAGAATTAAGTCGATGTGGGGGTTTTCTCTAATAATTTCGATAGCTTCAACGCCATTCCACGCTCTGAATATTTCTGCTTGAAAGGGTTTTAGCAGGATTCGAAGTAGTTGGAAATTACTCTCATCATCTTCAGCAATCAGTATTTTCAAATTATTCATACGTCCTGATATTTTAAGATTTTTACGGTCGATTAGTATTTCTTCTTTAGTTTTGATGTCGGGAAGTTCGATGCTAAAATGACTTCCTGTTCCAAAAGAAGAGTTAAGTGTTATTTTTCCATTCATCAATTTTACAAGTTCGTCCACAAGTGATAGCCCCAAACCAGTGCCGCCTGCATTAGCAAAATCAGTTCCATGACCTTTGGTGAAGCGTTTAAAAATATTTTTCTGTTCTGATAATTTTATGCCGCATCCTTCATCTGCAACCTCCATTTTTAATACGTTTTTTTCAATGCGGTATCCTATTTTTATCGTACCTCGCATCGAAAATTTGATGGCGTTTGAAACTAAATTTTCTAAGATTTGTGCCAGTCTGTTTCTATCGGCATAAATTTCAATATTTCGTGTTAAATCATTATTTGATACAATTTTTACATGAGCCTTTTCGTCAACTAATTGTACCTGAGCATCATTTATTATGCAGTGAAACAGTTCATTAAGACTAAATACTTCGGGGTGTAGCTTGAGTTGTCCGGCGTCAAGTTTCGACAAATCAATGATTTCTCCTATCATTTTCACTAATTTATCTCCGCTTTGCTCGATGGTTTTTAGGATTTCTTTGGTAGTTTCTTTGTCTAACTCAGTCTCCCGAAGAACGTGAGCAAATCCCATAATATGGTTCATCGGCGTGCGAATTTCATGACTTATATTCGACAGGAAAGCCGACTTAAGCCGATCCGACTCCTTAGCTTTTTCGAGGGCATCTTTCAGCCGTTGTTCTTTCGACTTCAATTCGGTGATGTCCACCAAAAAACCGTGAATTTCTTTGAGAGTTCCTTCTTCATCAAATATGCCTATGGTGTTTTCCAATACGGTGAATTTTCGCCCTGATTTTGTGAAATATTCCCGCTCCAAGTTTTCGATTCTACGGTATTTTGTTAAGCGACTTAAAAAATCGTTTCGACTAAAATTTGGTGGATAAAAACGCCGTGGATCGCTCACAAGAGCCTCGTTAAGGTTTTGAAGCTCAAGCAATTCTAAAAAAGCATTATTGCAATCGACAATTGCTCCTTCAGGGGTGGTGATATAATTGGCAGTTAGGTTATTTTCAAAAATAATTCGATGCCTTCCTTCGCTGTCTTTGAGTTTGAATTCTGCTTGTTTTTGTCGTTTGTCCGCGTCCTTTTTTTCCAACAAAACCCGTATTAAATTGAAAATTGCCTCAACAATTTTCTTCTCCGAATCGGTGAACTGCACCTCTGAGGAAAACAAAACGAAAATATAAACTTGAAGATGTAATTTAAAATGGAATTTCCAAGAGGCTACGGGTCCATTCATCTCCAAATCGTGAAATGGACAATCGGGTATAGATTCACCGGCGGATTTGCCAAAAAACATTATTTCATCCGCGTTGAAATGACGGTTAAGGTACTCATGTGTGGCTTGGGTAAAAGATTTTTTTAGTATTTGGTCAAATTTCTTGGGTTCAAAACCTTTTTGATCATATTGGATAAATTTGGTTTCGGTATTGAAAGTTCCCAACCAAACGCCTGAAATATATGGACTTTGGTAGATGTGGTGCGTCAATAGCTCAAGAATGTCTTTTTTGTCTTCAATGGTTTGAATCAATTTGGCGATATTCGATTCAATGCTCAACAAACTGTTTTGCTGCGCCATTTGTATGCTTTTTTCCACTAAATCGGTAATGTCGATAGCACTGCTAAAAATACCATTAATTTTTCCTTCGGCATTGGTATATATTTCATTATGCCATTTTAACTGTCGAATGAGCCCCGATTTGGTTATTATTCTTGATAGGTGCTTTTGATGAAGTTTTTGCTTGCCTGTCATTATTTCATCAAAAACTTCTTTTAGCTCGTCTTTTTCGGTGGATAAGGAAGTAGTCTCAAACCAGTTTTTTCCAATGAGGTCTTCTTTTTTAAACTCCAACAGTTCGGCTCCTTTTTCGCTTATATCTTCTATATTTCCTTGTTGGTTGAGCGAAACCATGATGTCGGCGCCAATGTCAAAGAAAATTTTTTCTTTATTTTTCTGATTAAAATCACTTATGTTTTCTCGAAGGGAAATGTCTTGTTTAACGGCTACGAAATATTTTTTTTGATCGGTTGTGGAAAAAAAGGGTGTTATGGTCATTTCCTCATGATAATATTGACCGTTTTTTCTTTTATTAATCAATCGACCATTCCAAACCAAATTGCTGTTGAGTCGCTGCCAAAGTAAGGAATAGAACTCATCTTGCATGATTCCGGACCGCACTAACACTTTGGGATTTTTGCCATAAGCCTCTTCAAGCATATAACCGGAAAGCCTCGACCAAGCTTCATTCGCCCAAAGAATAGTACCGGATTCCTCAGTTATCACCATAGCCACATCCAAGCTATCCATAGCATCAATGCGGATTTGTATATCCTTAGGAAGAACCTTAAAATAATTGTTCTCTTTTATTCTTTCAACCATAATTTGCTTTCTCTCAATTCTTCGTTTACATTCCAAAGCGAAAAGTCCCAGCAGTACTCATGTTTTTGTTCCTTATGATTTCTGTGAGTTTATCTTGAATTTGGCTATCGAAAAATACGGCGCAATTTAGGACTGAAATAATTGAAAAGTCAACTAATTTTAATTCCTTTTTATAACTAATTTAACATGTCGGACAATGCCAGAGTTGTTTTCAATGCGTAAAAGGTAGTTTCCTGAAGCCATACTTCCAACATTGACTTTGGTTTCATTTTCGAGGCTCACATTCATTGATTCAGAAAAAACTATTTGACCATTAGCGTTGAAAATCGTTAGTCGGAAACCGCTTTTGAATAAATCGCCGGTTGTTAAATAAACCCATTCATCAGCAGGATTTGGGAAAAGGATCACTTCATTTTCTTCGTCTAATTCACTTATTGACATTGTGTTTCCAAGAATAATTGTGCGATATTGCATGCAAAGATTGGAGTCTTTTACAATTACTTTATAAAGCCCCTGACAAAGTCCCGAGGCCGTTGGAGTAGTCTGAGCGGAAGGGTCGTTCCAAAGGTAGGTGTATGGGGGTGTGCCTCCCGTAACTATGGCAGTGCCAGAACCAACACAAGCGTTTGCTGTATCATCGGCAAATGTGGTATTTACATCCAATGGAGCCGGTTGGTCGATAGTGAATGATTGAACATAAGTGCAACCAACACTGTCGGTTACGGTTACGCTAACATTTCCGGCAGCAAGATTTCCGGCTGTCGCTCCCGAATGTCCTGTGGACCACTGATATTGATATGGTGAAGCGCCTCCAGCTATGTTTAAAGTAATCTCTCCGCTACTTTCAAAATAGCATAGCGCATCGGTAATGGATGGAACGGAATTTAACGGTTGGCTTGGAGACCAAACCGTTATTGTATCGGTTAAAATATTATTGACGGTGTCGGTTATAGTTACGATGTAGTTGCCTCCTGGCAAATTGTTCCTTGACAAACTTGTAGATCCGTCAGCCCATTGCACTTGATAAGGTGGATTTCCACAGGACGGATTTATTGTTATAATTCCAATGGAGTCTCCATAACAACGATTGTTTTTAACATATTTGCTCAAATTGAGCTGACCACCGGGATTCACCGTGATATTTGCGATGTAAGGTATTTTATTTCTTGAGGTTAGAGTGAGTTTTACTGTTTGGCCAAAAACGTATTGTAAAGGTATATATCCGGCTCCGTTGGAAATAACTGCAGTTCCTAAAAGTTCATCATTATAACTCAAAGTTGCCGTAACGACGCTATCGCTAATATTGGAAACATAAAAGGAGGTGTCGTTGCAATTGATGTTGCTCAAATGGGTTGCTGTGATACTATCGGGTTTAGCAGTCCACATTATCATGGCCGGATCGCCAAAATAATGGAATAGGCGGTAGCTGTATTTTCTTCCTTCTAAATCGCCTCCCCAAGTTTGGCTCATGCGCAAAAGGCCATGATTAAGCACAAATCCCATATTGATTATGTCGGGGTGCGATTGCACTGTAGGTGATGCTATACCACCTGACCCAAAAGCGGGAATGAGTCCCGGGTTGGACCAAATTGCATCAAAAAGGCCTCCGGTTAAACCATCATTATAGCCGCTATAACTGTAATATGCTGCTGCAAAAATACCAACAGCCCCTCCGTTGGAGTGGCGCAGGAAGGTTTCAGCAAAACAATTACTGAGAGTAAATTCTCCTGTATGGCAATTTATCGAAAACACTACCGGCAATTTATTTCCGTTGGTAAGTTGCCCAATAGCGGTTGAAGTATAATATGGATGTGCCCAACCTGTTCCACCTGCATAGCCATGGTCACGATGTAAAAGATAAAATTTCCCGGCATTGATGGCATTCTTGATGCCGGTTGCTCCACCAGACCAAGGGTATCCATTGGTTTTCAGCAGCTCAGCGGGAACATCTTGCCCAACTGAATAATACGAAGCATTGTATTTATAAGGAATCACATTATTATCGGTATAATACACACGTTCAACGGAATAGCCTTGACTCATCACATAATTCCGCACATCTTCGCTGGTGTGAGTAAATCTACGGTCGGCGTATCCATTATTATCATCATCTTGAAATTGAGCACAATTTAATCCGTTTTGATAAAAGGATGTGTCATCAACCGGATTCCTTTCGTAGTTGATAATTTTTTGTACTACCGATAAGCCTTGTGTGGCATTTGCAACCGAAATTCTACCATGAGCCATTTCCGGAACATAATCGCTGCCCCCGCCCATACATGCGTAATAGAGGTCAGTTCCGTAATTGCCACTGCCATCGGGTGCTAAATATAATTCGGCAGGAACATGCTGCACATCACCCAGAATGACAAAATAGTCGGGCTTAGGAAAATAGTTTTGATATCTTGTTTGAATGGCATCTTTCACATTGCTTGCTGTCCAACCGAGAGATGAGATAATTTCGACATTATAGCCCATTTGAGTTTTCCAAGTGGCTAAACTGTCGGCAGCTTGAAGTAACGACTCCTGAGTGATAATCAGGTAATTAGGCGTAGCTAAAGAACTTGATTTGCTGGTTGATTTTTGTTGATTCGATTCGTTAAGCAAACTTTGCCCATTGAGAGGAAATGCAGATAAACTATTCAAAAAGGTTTGAGAATGTTGATGGTATTCGGTGAACTTTTTTGCCTTTGAAAAAGAAATTCGGTACTTTATGTCGCTAATGGTATAGATTTCTTTTTTTGCAGGATTATATTGAACCGGTGTATATTGAACCATGAGAATGGTCATTCCACGTATTTCTATGGTTTCAACAATTTGAACAGGAGTTGCGGGGAAGAAACTGTTTTGGCTATAATAAACCTCATCGTATTCAAATTCCGGTTCGGGGGCTCCTTCGGTATCGCGTGCCGGTTTTCTGGCAGGAAACAAATGAAATCCTTGGTGTAATCGACGGGTATAATTGATAACTTCTAATTGATAATCAGCTCCTTGTGGTACGATAATCATATCAATCTTTGCAGGAAGTGCCGCTTGTCCGGGGACTTGTAAAAACGAAAATCCTTCAACATTAAGATGTTTAAAATCCCTTGTTTTACCTTTGGAGTCGATTTCGGTTTGGGGGAGAATTTTGGCAAAATCAATGGTGTAATTGACGTCAACTCCTGATATTCCTCGGTCGTTTATCACTCGTTGCGGCGATTGCGATTTTCGGATGGATTTTAAACCAAAATTCAACGTGTCGATTTGAGCTAATACACTGGTGGAGATTAGTAGGGCTAAGGTAAAAACTAATAATTTCATAAATTAAATTAGAGTGTTATTGTGAAAAATAATGTGTGGCTGCAAAAATAAACCTTTGTTTAATGCTTTCACAACTGATTTCAAAAGATAGTTTTATGGGAAAAAAGTTGTATGGGTCGATTATTTTATTGCATGATTTTGCTTAGAAGATTCTTATATCTCTGATTATCAGTCAATAATTCAACAGCTTCCTTGGTTGAAATGTCGGATTTAAGAATTCTTTTTGCGCGACCGGCATCGGAATAATAATAGGAAATGATGTCTTGTTCAATGAGTTGAAGAATGATTTCTTTGTTTTTATCTAAATGAACCAAGTCGTTTTCAATAAGTAATTTTTTCAGCGATTCTGCTTGTTTTGCAAGACTTTCGTTCGAGTTTACCGCTGAGTCTTCCAAAATTTTATTCATCATTTTAAGATTCAGAGATTCGTATCTATATTCCTTTGAATCTAAGAATTTTTTAAAGTCCTCATAGTCGTCATCTGTTAAGTCAAAGGATTCTTGAGAATGGATAGAATCGTGATTATGAACATAGTTCAGTGCAAAATTGAAAATCATTCTTTTGACGGCAAGGTCGATGACTATCGGTTCAAAATCAGTGAATTTGGTTTCAATATCGGGTAAAATTCCTCCGGCATCATAAACAATTCTGCCATTTTGGGTTTTAAAAGTGCCACGAAGCGAATCGGCAGTTTTAGTCGCTTTTCCATCTTTTTTGTCGCCGTAGTTGAGTTCCTGAATACAACGTCCGCTGGGAATATAATATTTTGCAACCGTTACTTTCATTTGTGCGTTATAGCTCAGCGGGAAAACTTTCTGCACCAAGCCTTTACCGAAGGATTTTTTGCCAAGAATCACTCCTCTGTCATAGTCCTGAAAAGCACCTGCCACAATTTCTGATGCTGAGGCCGAGCGTTCGTTTATCAGCACAACTACCGGCATATCAGGATATTTAGCAGGGCGATAGGTCAAATAGCGATGGTTTTCTTCTTTCATTTTGCCCTTAGTTTCAACCACAAGAAGACCCGGAGGCAGAAACAAGTCCATTATTTCAACTGCCTGTTGAAGTAATCCGCCGCCGTTGTCGCGCAGGTCGAGAACTAAACCTTCAAGTTTTTCAGTTGATTGCATTTTAGTGATGGCTTGGTCTATTTCGCTGGCTGCAGTTTCGTTAAATTGAGACAGTTTTACATAACCTAAGCCTTTTTCAAGCATGCCAAAATAAGGAACATTATTTATCTTAATTTCCTCACGTTCAACGATTTTGGTTTCCTTTTGTCCGGTTTTGAGTTTTTTTACTTCCAACTTAATTTGCGATCCTGCAGCTCCTTTTAAAATCTCCGACATTTGGTCGGCAGTTTTTCCAATAAGCGATTGGCCATCGGCTGATAAAAGGCGGTCGCCTGCAAAAATGCCTGCCTTGTAAAATGGATAATTTTTTAAAACAGAACCCACAACGATGGTGTCGTTTTGGATATGAATCGAGGCGCCAACACCACCATAACGTCCTGTTTTTAAATACTTCACATCTTCAATTTCGGCTTCAGGATAAAAATTTGTGTATGGATCGAGCGCCAAAAGCATAGCGTCTATCGCTTTTTTGTTGAGCTCACCAACTTGCATTTCTTCAGCGTAGTGTAGGTAAAGTTGCTGAAAAACAGAGGAATAAATATCTAAATTTCTCGAAATCTCAAAATCAGTTTGAGGTTGAGCTTTAATATTTTGGCTAAAGGTGAAGGCAACAAAAATCACGAAAAGGAAATATCGCATATCTAAAATGAGTTTTAAAATTATGAGGGTTCAAAAGTAATTAGAATCCTGAATGAAAAAATTGCAAATATTTTGACGGTTTTTATTCTCTAAATTATTTCGGAATGATGAGTCATATTCCGATTTTTTGCATGTTTCATTGGAATAAAATCCATATTAAAGAAAGGCATTTATTCCAGATAATCAGTAAATTAAACATAATAATTTCGATTAGAATTAAATTATGTACGAAGCAAAACGAAATTATCTATATTTGCCAACTTTCATTGAACTACAGGAAACATTTCAATTATAAACTAATACTTAACAACTATGTTTAAAGGACATCCTAAAGGACTCATAGCGGCAGCTTTGGCTAATATGGGCGAACGTTTTGGTTTTTACACCATGATGGCAATTTTGACGTTATTTCTAATGTCGAAATTCAACATTTCGGGTACCGAGGCTGGTACATTTTATTCCATCTTCTACGGGGCTATCTATATTCTCGCTTTAGTTGGTGGATTAATAGCCGACCGCCTGCGAAATTATAAAGGCACTATCATCGCCGGTTTAATCACAATGTCAGCCGGTTATGTGTTTTTGGCAATGCCCGCGCTAATCACAAGCAAGTATATTGCGTTGGCGGCATTATTAGTTATTGCCTTCGGTAACGGCTTGTTTAAAGGAAATTTGCAAGCTGTTGTGGGTCAGATGTATGATAATGAAAAATATTCAAGCAAACGTGATTCAGGTTTTCAAATTTTCTACATGTTTATCAACATCGGGGCCATGTTCGCTCCGTTTATGGCTACTTGGGTACGTAATACTTTTGTAGGAATGCAAGGTTTTAAATACAATGCCGAGCTTCCCGAATTGTGTCATAGCTATATCGGTGGAAATATGTCGCAGGACGTAATTAATGGTCGTTTCACTGAGTTGGCTACCACTGTTTCTCACGGTAATCTTCCTGCAAATTTGACGGAATTTGCCCAAAATTATCTTACCGCTTTTAATACAGGATTTCATTACGCTTTCTTAACGGCTGTTGGTGCTATGGCTATTTCTTTTGTTATTTTCATGGCTACTAAAAAACTCTTCCCCGATCCAAAAACTAAAGCTAAAACAACTTCTGTTTCAAAAGAAGAGATTCAACAGGATGCTACCGAAATTAAACAACGAATTTTGGCCTTATTTGCTGTGTTTGGTGTGGTTATTTTCTTCTGGTTTTCATTCCACCAGAACGGTCTCACTCTTACCATGTTTGCAAAAGATTATACTCTTCTTGGTGGGATTTTCCCTTCTGTTGAAATATTCCAATCCATTAACCCATTTTTAGTGGTTTTCTTAACTCCTCTTATCATCTTGATATTCAATGCGCTATCCAAAAAGGGCATCGAACCATCTACTCCAAGAAAGATTGCAATCGGTATGGGTATAGCTGCATCTGCTTTCGTGCTTATGGCTGTTGGTTCAATGGGTTTACCTCTTCTTGCCGATGTTAAATCTATGGGTGGTCTTCCAGATGCTGAACGCGTAACTCCTTGGCTTTTATTCAGTGTTTATTTTATCCTAACAGTGGCTGAGTTGTTTATTTCTCCTCTCGGTTTATCGTTTGTGTCAAAGGTTGCTCCGGCTCACCTTCAAGGACTCATGCAAGGTGGCTGGCTTACTGCCACTGCCGTTGGTAATTTCTCCTTGGTTCTTGGTGCTGTGATGTACGAAAACATTTCTATTTCAATTACTTGGACTGTTTTTGTTGCCGTTTGTTTACTCTCTATGGGTGCCATGTTTGGCATGGTAAAATGGCTAGAGCGTGTTGCTAAATAATTTTTTAAAGTCCTCTTATAAAAAAGGTGCGGTAATTAGTTTGCCGCACCTTTTTTTATTTTCTATTTATCCGGATTCATCATTTTGCCCATAAACAGGATTGCGTTGGTTTGGTTGTCGATGATATAAAACAAAAACGGACGATTGGCAATAAAGCTGACCGGAAGCTTAGGATTTGAAACAATGGTGCATTCAACGGTCATAATAACTGCTGTGGCGGCAGCTGCTTCGGTGCCTTTTTCGTCCACCTCAATAAAAGCTTTGTGAAGCACCGCCGAGATATGTAAATCGTCATCAATCTTTGTCATGTTGGAAAAATTGGCGGCTTCACTAAATGCTTGCTTCATTCCCAATTCCTTCAAAGGCTCATTAAGATTTACCGATTGCAGAATCTTAAATTTCGGAAGTTCAATTATCACATCCTGCTGGCGGCTTTTCGCCAAATCTGAAAATAGATTTGTACTCATCATGGCTGCTGCTTTTTCAATACCGGATTTTTTGCTTGGCAGCACAACCACCATGCTATGTTTCTGCCCTTGATAAGGCAACATGACCAATTGATATTCATTTCGTTCAAAATATCTAAGTTCCAGCCGATTGTGCATAAATGGTATTGGAGTTTCTGTGTTGTCCAATGTGTAAAATGGCTTGTCTTTGGTATTTTCTTTTTCAAACTGGTTAGCCCAATCTCCTTTAAAATAAATAGCGTTGGTCAACACTAAACGAGTGTCGCTGGTTATCATACCAAACGGAATCAAATCCTTTATTTTCTCCTTAGTTTTGTCTTCTATCCACCGATTTATTTCTAATCGACTTTCTTCAGGCTTTTCGGCAAAATTCATTTTTGCAATTTCCGAAAGATAGGCTTCTCTGTTTGTGGTGATAAATTGAGGTTTAAGCTCGTATTTTTTCTGTGTCCAAATTTTATTGGCAATGCTCAATTGGATATTTCCTGCTGCATTGCTTTCAAGTTGTTGAACGTAAGCGCTATAAGCTTTATGGAAATCTAAGCTGTTTTCTCCAAAATGTAAGGTGGTCTTCATTTCTTCTTCGGTTTTTTCAGCAGCCCCAACATAAGTCATGGCTAATGCAGTGGAAATGCTGAAAGGTGAAATGAAAATGTTGTCGTTGGATTTTGAAGAAATTTGGTTGAAAATATCAAATGCAAATTTTGCATTTCCTTGAATAACAATTTCTTCGGTTACAGAAGATGTAATAGTAGCACTGAGGAGAATAAGCGCCAAAGCAGGAATTAAAAGATGTTTAATCATGGGAAGAATTATAAAAATGAAGCAACGATTTGACAATTTTTGTTCCAAAGATTTTGTGGAAAGAAAGTTTGCATTATTCCATTTTGGAATAATAATTTTAACTATCTTTGCGCAAATGAATCCAATGAATGAAGTAACAGTCAAAAATACGGGGGCAACTTTTACTCCATCAGAATTAGCTGAATTTCTGGCAGATCGACTGATTAAAGAGATAGATTGGCAACATTCAAAATCTTTAACAATACTTGACCCTGCATGTGGTGAAGGCGAACTGTTATTTTCTTTTGCAAAAGGATTTGAGAAAATTAATAGTAGCTCTTCATTAGTTTTTAAAGGTTTTGATACAAATAAGGAATATTTAAGTAAAGCTCAGGCTAATTTATCTAAATTGGGTTTTGAAACGGTTATACAAAATCAAGATTTTCTAAATTCTAAAGGAGTTCATAAAGAGCCTTTTGATTTGTTTTCTCAAGAAATACCGGAGGAATATGCTGACGTAATAATTGCAAATCCACCTTATGTTCGAACACAAATCCTTGGAGCAGCTAAGTCTCAAGAAATTTCACGGCGGTTTAATCTAAAAGGTCGAGTGGATTTGTATTATCCGTTTCTGATTGCCATGACCAATGTTTTGAAAAATGGAGGTTTGATAGGGGTTATAACATCGAATAGGTATCTATTTACAAAGAGTGGTGAATCTATTCGGAAGTTTTTACTTGAGCATTACGAACCCTTGGAGGTGATTGATTTAGGTGATACAAAAATGTTTGAGGCCGCAGTGCTACCGGCAATTTTTATTGGTCGAAAAAAATCAGAAAAAAAGCAATTATCCGAGCCCGTTAAATTTGCTAAAATTTATGAAGAATTAAATGGATTTGATAGACCTTTATTGGATTCAGATTCTTTATATAGCGTTATAAATTCAAATAAGTCAGGTGTTTATAAAGTAAATGGTCGAAAATATAATTTCTCTGTAGGTCTGCTTAAACACACAAAAAACAAAACGGATATTTGGCAAATGACAAATTCCGAAGAAAATCATTGGATTGATCAAATAAATGAAAACGCGTCATTTTTAATTGGTGATAAATTTAAAGTAAGGGTAGGGGTGAAATCTTGTGCCGATAATGTTTTTTTGAATGGTAATTGGGAGCAAGAACCGTATAAACCTGAAAATATTCTGTTTAAAAAGCTTATATCTCAAGAGAACATTCAACGCTGGCGTTTTTCATCTAAAAACGATCTCCAAATTTTATATCCTCATTATTCAAAAAATGGAAAAAGACATGTCATAAATCTTGATGATTATCCCAATGCCAAGCAATATTTTGAAGCAAACAAAGAGCAATTGGAAGGAAGAAAATATTTAATGAATGCCGGTCGTAAATGGTATGAGATGTGGGTGCCGCAAAATCCTGAGTTATGGACTTTTCCTAAATTAGTATTCCCTGATATCAGCGTTGAGGCACGATTCTATCTTGATGAAGAAGGTTCGGTCGTCAATGGAAATTGTTATTGGATTGTGGCTCAAACTGAGGAAGAAAAAGATTTGTTATTATTAATTCAAGGGGTTGCTAATTCACAACTGATGGCTAAATATCACGATCTGTGTTTCAACAATAAATTATACTCGGGCCGTAGGAGATATTTTAGCCAATATATTGAAAAATATCCTATGCCAAATCCTGAAAAAACTTGTTCTAAACGTATTGTAGAAACAGTAAAAAAATTAAATGGTTTTTCTCTTCAAAATAGGGATGTTTCTGAACTGGAAATTCAACTTAATAAAATAGTTAATGAATCTTTTGGCTTTAAGGGTTAAACACGCATTTTCCTTCTAATGAATGGAAAAAACTCATTGGGATCGACCTTTGACACTTAAAATTAACATCGCTTACGTAAGTAAAAATTTCGCTTAGTTTTTCTCCAGGTGCAATTATAATTCCTTCAATTAATTCTGATTTTGGGTTTGTTAGAGCAATTAAATAGCGTACATCAAAAGTTGTAAGATTGTAATCGGTAATCACAAGTTCTTCTTTTTCGGGAGTGAATTTACCCAAATCAACGGTTTGACTGTCTTGCACTTTTACTTCAAGTAACTGGTTGGGTATATCCGGAAAACCTCCTGCTAAATTTTGATTGTCTGCATTTTTATAACCTAAAAGTTCTATTACTATTCTTTCTAATTCTTGTCCTCTGTTCTTAGTTGGGGAATGTTCAAGTTTTCGACCAATAAGCTTTTTGGCAACTTTTTCGACTAAAAGATTTATGGAATATAAACTTTTTATATTTATCTCTTGAAATTTAGATTCATTGGATTCGATATAAGTATTTGTTATTAAATAGGTTAACTTTTTAGTATCGGGAAAAACTAAGATCTTTGTTTCGCTTGAATAAATCTGATTTCGGGTTTTATTTGATATGAGCATTTGGTATTTAATTGTTGGTTTCCCAAATTGGCCAAACTGAGATTCAATATATTCTGCTGTGGCAATAACAATGGTTGTTATTATGCTCTTTTGATGATCAATTTTTACCAAAACATATCTAATATCGTTACATTTAAGCTGTTCACCCGCTTGATAACTAATCAATGGTGATTTACTATTTGGTATTCTATTCCAAACTTGTAAGTTATAAGTTTCGCCATAAGTAATCAGGCATGTATCCATAAATTCCCTCAAAATTTTAGGTACACCTTTTTTCTTTGGAGGTGTTATTTCGTAGTCTTCTTCATTGGCCCCCTCTGGTAATCCATTTATTATGAGTTGATTAGATACAAGTTTTCTAAGATTGGCTCCATCGGTTCGTGTTTTTCCGGTTAATATAAATTCTTTACCTATAAGTCCGGTGAGGATTTTTGGAAGGTTTGAAATGTGGGTTAAATGAATAGGGGATTTTGGCGGAATGTTTAAAGGGTTCTTCATATAAAATTTCTTCAAGAATTAATTTTCAGGAATGAAAAAAGAAATAGGCTTGTTGTATAGATTTGCTAATTCAAGTAAAATTAAAAAGTCAACACGCCGTGCACCATTCTCAAGCTTCGATATTTCACTTTGTGATACCAGTTTTGTTTCTGCTACTTGTTTTTGCGAAAATCCGGCTTGCTCTCTTGCTTCAATTAATTTCCCTGAAAGATAACGGCGTTTCTTACTATATATAGTTTTGTTCATAATAATTAATATTCCATTTTGCAATATTAGAAAGATTGATTTATTATTCCATTTTGGAATATTATACAAATTTTAATGAGTTATTGAAAATGATGGAAGAATAATTTTGCCATTTCTTCAACAAACTTTAATTTTTCTCATTTTATTTTTGTTCTAAATTTACGCCCTCAATCATTAGTTATGAAACACCTTGTTTTATTTTTGTCGCATCTGTTTCTTCTGATTCAACTGATAGGATTTTTGCCGAAAAACGCCAACTCCCAATCGGGTGATTTGCTTCGTGGTGAAATCGATGCTCGTTCCTTCGATTTTATGTATTTTATTCCGATGGAAGACGGCAAACTAATTACTATTCAACACCTTGATAAACCAAATAAATCGAAGCATAATTGGCAAATAAATCAATACTCCTCTTCCTTTAAACTCATTCGAAATCAGAGTTTTGAAACTCCTTCCGGTTATAAAGTCTTAGACTATTTCGACGACCACGATAGTTTATTACATTTCTTTTTTGGCAATTCCACTTCTACAAATCAGTTTATCTATTTGAAATACAATTATCTAAACTCTCATCTAACACGCTCTATCACAAATAGCAACCCGCGTGTCGATTACGAATTCTTTCAGGTTCTTGATCAAAATCAATTTATAGCCGGAGTCAAAAACCCTTCTGTAGCAGCCAGTTTTGGCCAGTTTTTATATTATTTTACTATTTATCCGATGGTTACCGGATCCAAAGTTTACTCTGTCCCACCCGTAATTTCTTATCGCAATGCCTCGGGACAAGTCAACGATTTTCTTATGAATATCAAAGGCGAATCGCATATTTTGACAGCTCGCGCCAACACCGAAAAAGGAATTTTTGCCATGCTTATTCGCAACAGACATAAGAAAAAAACTACCTACATTTATGTTGAGTTAGATAAAAATGGAAAGCAGTTGATTCGCCAAACTATTGACGGACTTGAAGATAAAACTTTGCTGACTGCTCAATTTGTTCCGGTAAACGATGCTAAGTTTCTACTTATTGGCACTTATAATAATCAACCAAGCGGAAAATCAAATCGAAGCGACATTGCAGAAGGTATTTTTGTTTCTAAAATTTGGTCCGATATTTCACCTGCATTCCGCTTTCACGCGTTTACCGATTTTCAAAATATCAAAGATGTACTGGATTTTCGTGTCCGTAAAAAATATGAATCCAGTAAAAGGCAAGGAAACCCTATCGATTTGGGATTTAAGATTTTAGTTCATGACGAGGTGCTTCAGTTCGACTCCTCCTACGTAATTCTTGCCGAACGGTATAATCCAGAATATCACTACGAAACCTATTACAACATTTATGGTTCGATGTACAACGAACAGGTTTTCGATGGCTACCGATTTACGGATGCCATTGCTGCCGCCTTCACTTCCAATGGCGACCTCTTATGGGATAATACCTTTTCAATCAATGATATAATTAGTTATAACCTTGAGGAAAATGTGGTTGTTTATTTCGACAATAAAACTCAAGTCCTATTGTACTATTTTGAAGGAAAAATTTATTCTAAAGTTATAAGCGGCAGTGAGTTAGTGTTTGAGAAGGAGGAAACGGAAGTGGAAACTGTAGATCCATCGGAGAAAATACTTCACGAAAACTATGGAAAAATCTATCACTGGTACGATTCCTACTTTTTACTGACCGGTTATCAGGTTGTGATTGATAGTCGTGGCGAACGCCGAAAAGTATTTTTCTTTGTTAAACTGAAATTTGGATGAGATTGAGTTGATTATTTCTTTCGGAAAATAAAATCAAGCATCACAATAAATAGCACAGTAAAAAAGCCTGAGAACAAGGTTCTTAACAAGGTGTAACCGATTTCCGAAAAACTCCAACTTTCTATAGTAAAGAAAGCAAAATGATGTATAAAAACCAAGATTGCAGTATAAAGTGTAAAAGTTGGCAAACCCATAAAATTGAGACCCGGTTGAACAGTAGAATTTTTTTCTAATTTAGGCATGAGTTGATGTAAAATGGTAGGTCGAAGAAATGCGGTTAATGTTGTTGCCGAAGCATGTACGCCAAGACTTCCGGTAAACAAATCGACCCCCAAACCAATCGAAAAGGAGGAAAGGAGCAAAAGCCATCCTGGAGTTTCAAAAGGCAGCAAAACAACGAACATCAGGAAAATAAAAGGGTTAACATAGCCCACATAGTTGATATGGTTGAACACAAAAACTTGCAACAAGAGAAGCAAAAGAAAACGGGCGATATTTAGTAGTACTAATCTATTCATTGGTCTGATTTTCTATAAGTTCTTCTTCTTCTCTCAATAAGTCGGTGACCACATAAACATATTCGAGCTTATTAAATTCTTGCGAAAATCGAACCTGAATATCATAATATCCTTTGCCTTTGATTTCGGTAGCGCTTTCCACAATGCCAACCATAAGTCCTTCCGGAAAAATAAAGCTAAAACCACTGGTAACAACAGTGTCGCCAATTTTCACATTCACGTGCGATGGAATATTTTTCAGTTGGCCAATTCTGTAGTCCTTTCCATCCCAGCCAATAGTGCCGGTATATCCCGAATTTTTGAGCTTGGCGTCAATTGCCGACCTCGAATGTAGCACCGATATCACCGAACTAAAATTTTCGGAAACCGAATTTACAATCCCTACAATTCCATTCTGACCGAGAACAGCCATTTGTGTCGAAATTCCCTGCTTGCTTCCCTTGCTGATAATCAAATAGTTGTTTCGCTTTTGAAAACTGTTATTCAGTACCTTACTGTGTTGATAATAATAATGTTGTTGCCATAAACTATCTTGAAACTCGAAGGAATTTGTATCAAGTAAAATTTGTGATGTTTTAAGCTTATTCCGCAAGCGAGCATTTTCTTGGGCTAAACGTTCGTTGGCCGATTTCAATGCAAAATACGAAACGGCATTGTCGTAAAGCGAAAGAATATTGCCGGTAACTCCATTGGAGGCTGAAATAAATTTTGACCGTTGAAAGCTATTATTCGACACAATAAGCCCGATAGCAACAAGTTGCAAAATGAGGAAAAGTAAAAAATAGCGATGTTTCCAAAGAAACAAAATGAGACTCCTCATGCGATGTCTGGTTTACTTGATGAGGAAGGTAAACTTATCGAAGTTTTTCAAGGCAATGCCGGTTCCACGAGCCACAGCGCGTAACGGGTCTTCGGCCACAGTTACAGGCAATTTGGTGCGGGCGTGAATCCTTTTATCAAGACCACGAAGCAAACTGCCTCCTCCGGCAAGATAAATTCCGGTGCGGAAAATGTCGGCAGAAAGTTCTGGCGGTGTATTCTCAAGTGCGCTCAACACGGCTGCTTCTATTTTTGAAATAGTTTTATCTAAGGCATACGCTATCTCAGCGTAGTTCACCATTATTTCCTTTGGAATTCCTGTAAGCATGTCGCGGCCATGAACAGGATAATCTTCCGGTGGATTTTCTAAGTCGGTGATTGCAGCGCCAACTTCAATTTTAATTCTCTCAGCAGTTCGTTCGCCAATATTGATATTGTGGGTTTTACGCATATAATCAATAATGTCGCTGTTGAAATCGTTTCCGGCAATACGAATGGATTTATTGTTTACAATTCCTCCAAGAGCGATAACGGCAATCTCCGAAGTTCCTCCGCCAATATCGACTATCATATTTCCGGTCGGCTCCATCACGTCGATGCCAATACCAATAGCAGCAGCCATTGGTTCGTGAATCATCCGAACTTCTTTGGCTCCGGCTTGTTCGGCAGAGTCGCGAACGGCACGCTCTTCTACTTCCGTGATACCGCTTGGAATGCACACAACCATACGAAGAGCTGGAGGAAATAAAGACTTTTTAGGATTAATCATTTTTATCATCTCTCTAATCATATACTCTGCTGCCTTAAAGTCGGCAATAACTCCGTCTCTCAAAGGCTTGATAGTCATAATATTATCGTGAGTTTTTCCATGCATCATTTCAGCTTTTTTACCGACTGCAATAATCTTTTCCGATTTACGGTCGATGGCCACGATTGAAGGTTCGTCAACCACTACCTTATCGTTATAAATGATAATGGTGTTGGCTGTGCCAAGGTCAATGGCAATTTCGCGGGTTAAGAATGAAAATAGTCCCATATAAATAATTGATTTAAGTCTAATTAATGTTTGAAATGACGAATACCGGTAAAGCAAAGTGCCATTCCGTGTTGATTGCAAAAGTCGATGGAATCTTGGTCTCGTTTGGAGCCTCCGGGCTGCACAACTACTTTTATTCCTGCATTGTTTGCTATTTCTACATTGTCGCTAAAAGGAAAAAAGGCATCGCTCGCTAATACAGCACCTTTAACATCTTTTTGAAAACCTCTTGCTTTTTCTAAGGCTTGCTTAAATGCGTCAACTCTTGATGTTTCTCCTAATCCACTTGCTACCAACACTTTGTCTTTTACAATTACCATTGCATTGGATTTAGTGTGTTTCACCACTTTGTTTGCAAAAACTAAGTCTTGCAATTCGGTTTCTGTTGGGCTGTAATCGCTTACAACGTTCATGTCTTCTACGGATTCCACTTTTCGGTCGGTATCTTGATATAGATATCCTGATAATGCTGAACGTAAAGTTTTTTCAGGAAAATGGGTGCTTTTCAGTTTTAAGATTATTCTTCCTGGTTTTTTCTTTAGCAACTCGAACGCTTCATAGCTAAAATCGGGTGCTACAAGAACTTCGTAAAACAGCTTGTCGATTTCTTGTGCGGTTTGATAATCAATAGCTGCATTACTGATAATAATGCCTCCAAAAGCGGAAACAGGGTCGCCGGCTAAAGCTAATTGCCACGCTTCGAGTAGGATAGGACGGCTCGCAATGCCACAAGCATTATTGTGTTTAAGTATGGCAACCGTCGTTTCGTCGAAGTCGGCAATAAGTCGAATGGCGGCATCAATATCAAGGATATTGTTGTACGATAAATCTTTGCCGCTCAATTTCACAATCATATCTTCCAATGAGCCGTAAAATATGGCCGATTGATGTGGATTTTCGCCATAACGTAGTGGTCGTGCTTCTATTTCGCTGATGCTCAACGCTTCTAACTCGTTACCTCTGCAAAAATATTGAAAAATGGCCGAGTCGTAATGTGAACTGGTTTTGAAAGCTTTCAGAGCATATTCCTTACGTTGATCGAGAGAAGTATGGCAGTCGTTGGTTTCAATAATAGTAAGAAAATCTTTATAATATTCTTGGGATGAAACGACCATTACTTCGTTAAAGTTTTTAGCGGCAGCTCTAATTAGAGATATTCCTCCGATGTCGATTTTTTCAATGATTTCGGATTCGTCCTTAGTGTTTGCAACCGTATCTTCAAAAGGGTAAAGGTCAACGATGACTAAATCGAAAGGAGGAATGTCGTATTCGGTGAGTTGGTCGATGTCTTCAGGTTGGTCTAAGCGAGCAAGAATGCCTCCGAAAACTTTGGGATGCAACGTTTTAACGCGCCCGCCAAGGATGCTTGGATAACCGGTTATATCTTCCACCTTTTTGGCCTCAATGCCCATATTGAACAAATATCGCCATGTGCCTCCGGTAGAATATAATTCAACTTCACTTGATTCAAGCTTTCGCAAAATTTCTTTGAGTCCTTCCTTATGGTAAACTGAAATGAGAGCCTTCTTGATTTTCTTCATGAAATTTCTTTGATAATTTATGTTAATTTCTTGATCCTAAATTAATTAATATCCCGCAATATGAGTTGTCAAAGGATGTGCAATGTTAATAAAAAATATACTTCTTATGGTTAAACTGTTCACAAAATTTGATTTATGTTGAAACATTACAATTTTACCACTGTTCATTGGCGAAAATGTTTTTTTTTATAAAAATGTTGTGATTTCCAAATTAGGGAAAGTTAATGAAATCCTTCAATTGGATTTGTAGCTTTTGTCGCAAAAATATTCCTTTGGCATGAGTTGGTAATTGCTTTCGTGTTAATTCAAACTATAAAATACCAAAATCTATAATTATTTATTGATTTTAATGCTATTCTTGTTTAACTTTGACGGCTTTTCAAACTACTTAAGATATTTTGAAATCAATTCGTTGGGTTTTAATCTATTCCATAATAAAACCTATTGGTGCAAGAAGTAAGATAATAAACATAACAAGTGAAGTGATGGTAGAAGAATTGATAAAGAGTGATTGTTTAGGAATCGTTGTTCACAGAGTGGAAAAAGGGTATCGATTAGAGGAGCCTATTTATATCTTCGAGTTGATAAATCAAAAATGGGAACGTCTCACCGGATTAGAAAAAGGGATTTTTAAGGATCGATCCTTTAAGGATTTCAATGAAAAAACAGAGCTGCATTTTATGTCGTGGCAGTTGGCTCTTGACGACTTTTCAATGAAAAATAAAAAAACTCCAAAACTTACTTTAAATCATCAAACTTTTGAGGTAGATTTTTTAAGGTTAGACGAATCGCATCTAATGACCATTTTTATAAAGAATATTACTGAATTGGATGATAATTACGAAGGGTTTTTTCAATCGGAACTCAATATCAACTGGATATTAGACCTGGAAGGTAAGGTGCTGAAAGTGAATAATATGCTTGAAAAACTTACCGGTTATTCAAGCGATGAAATAGTTGGTCAGTCAGCTATTATCCTTCATGCGCCGGAAAAACGTGAAGAGGCAAAGCAAATAATGACGGATATGATTGCCGGCATTCGACATAGTTGCGAATTGCCATTATGGACTAAAAATGGATTTGAAATTTGGGTGGAAACCAAAGTGCAATTAGGGATGTGGAAAGGGCAAAAAGTTATTTTTGGTACCAGTAAAGATTTGACTGCAATCAAACTTTCGGAAGAAAAATTTGCTCGACTGACCAATAACAATCCCAATATCATAGGACTAAGCAAATTAGAAAACGGGGAATATGTTGAGGTTAATCAGGCGTTTTACGACACATTGGAGTTTTCGCCGGAAGAGGTTATTGGAAAAAGGGCAGAAGATGTTCTTCGGCTCGACAAGGAAAGCATCGCGGTCATCAAGAAAAAATTTCTACAAGACGGATTCATCCGAAATGAAGAAGTGATTGCGTATTCCAAAAGTGGAAAACCCATTCCTCTTTTGCTTTTTGCCGAAATTATTACCATACATAATCAAAAATATAACTACACTATCGGTGTGAATATCGAGAAACAAAAACATGCCGAAACGCTATTGAAGGTAAGCCAACAGCAGTATAAAAAGTTGGTTGAAAATATCAACGATGTGCTCTTTACTTTAGACCAAAATGGCATTATAAAATTTATGAGTCCTGTAGTCACTTCGTTAAGTGGAATACCGGCTGAAGATTATATTGGAAAGCACTTCAATAGCTTTATATATCAAGAGGATTTGGAATTGGTTGTGGGATATTTTTCTGATTTAAAGCAGGGAAAAGAATATCCATCGGAGTATCGAATCAGAACGTTAAATGGCGATGAAATTTGGATAAGGAGTTCCACAAAACCATTTATCAACAGCGCTAATGAAATAGAATACAATGGAATAGCTATCGACATCACTCGCGAAAAAAGGATGCGCCGACTTGCAAAGGAGAAGGATAGAAAACTGGAAGCTATCACGCAATCGGCACAGGATGGCATTTTGATGATGAACGACCAAGGCATTATCGACTTTGCTAATGCTGCTGTTGGGCAAATCATGGGATATCCTATCGACGAGTTGTTAGGGAAAGATTTGCACCAACTTCTTGCTCCTCAACGCTATCATCAGAGGTTTGCAGAAGCGTTTAAACATTTCGTAAAAACCGGTGAAGGCAATGCTGTAAATAAAACTGTTGAACTTCAGGCTCTTCGAAAAGATCGGAAAGAAATTGCGGTAGAGCTATCAATGACGGCTTTTCAATCCGGTAAACATTGGAATGCTGTGGGTATATTGCGCGATATCTCCGAAAAAAAGGATATGCTGGAGGCCATTCAAGAGTCGGAAGAAAAGTATCGAATTGTTGCCGATAATACCTACAACTGGGAATTTTGGGAAGGGCCAGATGGGGATTTTATTTATCACTCCCCTTCTTGTATCAAGATAACAGGTTATAGTTGTGAACAATTATTAAAGGATAAGAATCTATTTTATAATATCATTCATCCGGACGACTTGCAACGATACAAAAGCCATCACACAGATTATCAAGAATCTCCCGACTTTGGCATTCATCATTTCCGGATTATTGATGCCTATGGACAAGAAAAAACTATTGAACACTCTTGCCAGCCGGTTTTTGACAAGGAAAACAATTTTCTGGGCATACGCGGTAGCAATGTGGATATTACGGAAAGAATAAAAACCGCTGAGGCTCTTAAAGAAAGCGAGGAACGTTTTCGGCAGATTGCCAATCTCAGCCAAACTGTTATTTGGGAAGTGGACATTAAAGGAGTTTATACCTATGTAAGTCCGGTTTGTGAAATTGTTTATGGATTTAAGCCCGAAGAATTAATCGGTAAAAAGCACTATTTTGATTTGCATCCTGACAACGAACGACAAAAGTTTGTCGATGAAACGATGGCTCTAATTGAAAAGGATGGTCATATCCGAAATTTTTTGAATCCGGTGCAGCAACCAAACGGGGAAATACGTTGGGTAATTACCAATGGACTTCCAATAAAAGATAGTGCAGAAAAAACCATTGGCTATCGAGGCTCCGATGATGATGTCACCTATCGTGTTGCCTTTGAAAAAGAATTGGTTAACGCCAAAGAAATTGCCGAAAAAAATGAGTTGAAAGTAAGGTCGATGTTCGAAAATACGCTGACCGGAATTTTGTTTTGCAATACGGAAGGGCAAATTTTGGAGGCAAATCAGGCGGTTTTAGATATGATGGGAAGTCCGAATTTAGAGCAATCTCTCAAGATTAACTTATTGACTCACCCAAATTTAGTGAAAGCTGGATTTTCGGAAAGTATGCGAAAATGTTTGGATGAAAGACAAATTATCACCGGGGATTTGGTTTATACCAGTCATTGGAGCAAAACAGCCTATATTAAGTATCACCTTATTCCGGTGGTTTATAACGAAAAGTTACTCGGCGTATGGGCTAATTTGCAAGACCTAACCGATTTGTGGAAATCGCAAGAAGCATTACGTGCCGCTAAAGAAAAAGCCGAAGAAAGTGATAGACTGAAAACCGCTTTTTTGATGAATATGTCGCACGAAATTCGCACTCCCATGAATGGTATCATCGGGTTTTTAAACTTAATGAACGAGCCTGAATTGGGTAAAACTGAATTGCAGATGTTTATTGACTTGGTAAACAAAAGTGGACAAAGATTGCTCAATACCATCAATGACATCATTGAGGTTTCTAAGATCGAATCAGGACAATTAGAGCTCAACGAGAGCCAATTCAACGTTGAAGATATAATGAGTTTTCACTTGGATTTCTTTAAACCGATTGCCAAAGAGAAGAATCTTGAATTGATTTGTTCACAGGAAGTAAAGGGCGAGAACGCACAAATTGTCAGCGATAAGTTTAAGATTGAAGGCGTTTTAACAAATTTGTTGAATAATGCGATTAAATTTACTTCAAAAGGACGCATTGAATTTGGTAATTATTTAGAAAACAATCATATAAACTTTTATGTGAAGGACACAGGAATAGGAATTCCTTTGAAAAAACAAAGCCGTGTTTTTGAGCGGTTTGTTCAGGCAGAAATCAATTCAACTCGACCCTACGAAGGCTCCGGATTGGGATTGACCATTTCGAAAGCTTATGTCGAAAAAATGGGAGGAACAATAAAAATGGAAAGTCGGCAAGGCGAAGGAACCGTTTTTACCTTTTCCATACCTTTAAATAAAGCGACTCAAAGTCAACCTGAAATAAATGAACAAACCCCTGCTAAGGAATTCTCCAAGAAACTTCAAAAAATCATCATTGCCGAGGATGACGATATTAATATCATGGTATTGCAGAAAATGCTCAAAAAGATGCCTTTAGACATTATCTTTTGTAAAAATGGGGTCGATACTCTCGATGCCTTAAAAGAAAATCAGGAGGTAAAATTAATTCTGATGGATATTAAAATGCCGCTTATGAATGGTTTAGAGGCTACCTTAGAAATTCGTAAAACAGATAAACATTTGCCAATAATTGCTCAGACCGCTCATGCTTTTTCCGGTGAACGCGAGAAGGCTATGGAGGCAGGTTGCAATCATTATCTCACGAAACCATTAAACCGACAGGAACTCATTGATACCATAAATAAATATCTGTAAATGAGACCTATCTAAACGCAATTTAAAAAGTATTGTCATAAAACTATCTGACTCAATCTCATTTTGAAACCAATATTTATCAAATTTTTTTTAATATAATTAGATAATTATATATCTGAATTTATAAGCTTTTTATTAATTTAGACCCCTTGTTTAAGGCAGTATTTTGCTGCGGTTTCAAACACAAACAATATCATTTAAACAACAACATTCATAGAAGTTTAATCTTACAAATCAAGAGCTTATGACAACATTAAAAAAGTCGCTTTACGAAAAAATCGAAGCGCATCGTCCACGGACAGCCAAACTTATGAAGGAATATGGCGACCACGTCATTGACCAAGTTACCGTTTCACAAATCATTGGTGGAATGCGAGGCATTAAAAGCCTTGTCACGGATATTTCATATCTCGATCCAATGGAAGGAATACGCTATCGCGGCTACACGCTTCCCGAAGTGTTTGAAAAACTGCCAAAAGCTGCTGATGCCGAAATGCCTTATGTTGAGGGATTATGGTATTTATTGCTTACCGGCGAAATTCCTTCTTCTGAGCAAGTGGATGAGGTGATTTGCGATTTCAACAACCGCCGCACTATTCCTCACTATGTTTGGGATGTCATCGACGCCTTCCCAAGCGAAAGTCATCCAATGGCTATTCTCTCGGCTGCTGTTATGGCTTTGGAAAGAGAATCTGTTTTCAATATCCGCTACCAACAAGGTATCAGCAAGATGGATTATTGGGATTCCACTTATGAAGACGCTACCAATTTGATGGCAAAACTTCCTTTGATTGGAGCTTATATCTATAATAAACTCTACAAACCTGAACATGGTCATCGCTATCCAAAACCGGGCATGGACCTCGGAGCTAATTTTGCCTATATGATGGGTCAAGAAAAACCTTATGATGATGTTTCACGCATGTATTTCATCATTCACGCCGACCACGAATCAGGTAACGTTTCTGCTCATACCGGCCACCTTGTTGCTTCTGCTTTAAGCGATGTTTACTATGCTACTTCGGCTATGATCAACGGTCTTGCCGGACCATTACACGGATTGGCAAACCAAGAAGTATTGCGCTGGCTGCAAGGTTTGCAAGAGCAAATGGGTGGTAAAGTACCTACTGCTGAAGAAATGAAACAGTATGTTTGGGACACTTTGAACAGTGGTCAAGTGATTCCGGGATATGGTCATGCTGTGCTTCGCAAAACCGATCCTCGATACAGTGTTCAGCGCGATTTCTGCTTAAAACACATGCCGGAAGATCCTTTATTCCAATTGGTTAGTCGTCTGTACGAAGTGGTGCCGGACGTTTTGCTTGCTCACGGAAAAGCTAAAAACCCATGGCCAAATGTGGATGCACAATCCGGTGTGGTTCAGTGGTTTTATGGTGTAAAAGAATATGATTTCTATACCGTTCTTTTCGCAATCGGTCGAGGTTTGGGTGTTCTTTCAAACATCATCTGGGACCGCGCGCTTGGCTATGCTCTTGAGCGTCCAAAATCACTTACTACCGATATGCTCGAAGAAAAAGTGGGTTTAAAATAATTATTTTCAATCTGCCGGACGATTTTCTGTAATTTCGTCCGGCATTTTTTCAGAATTCATTAACAAAACTAAATACTATGAAGAAAGTTACAGTAGTTGGAGCAGGAAACGTTGGAGCCACTTGTGCTGATGTTCTTGCCCAAAAGAATTTTTTGGATGAGGTTGTTCTCATCGACATCAAAGAAGGTTTTGCCGAAGGTAAAGCTTTAGATATTTGGCAAGCCGCTGCAATCAATCATTTCGACACCAGAGTGACTGGTTATACAAACGATTATTCCAAAACTGCCGGTTCGGAAGTGGTGGTAATCACCTCAGGTTTACCTCGTAAACCCGGCATGTCGCGCGATGATTTGATTTCGACTAACGCCAAAATTATGATGGATGTTGTTGGTAAAGTGCAACAGTATTCTCCTGATGCTATCATTGTGGTGGTTTCTAATCCACTTGACGTAATGACTTATGCCGCTCACAAAGCTTCGGGCAAACCTGCTTCAAAGGTTTTTGGTATGGCCGGCATTCTCGACACAGCTCGTTATCGCGCTTTCCTTGCTACCGAACTGAATGTTTCACCTAACGATATTCAGGCTTTACTGATGGGAGGTCACGGTGATACTATGGTTCCACTTCCACGCTATACCACAGTTTCCGGTATTCCGGTAACCGATCTGATTGCAGAAGATAAGCTCAATGCCATTATCGAACGCACCAAAGGCGGTGGCGGTGAAATTGTGAAACTTCTTGGCACCTCCGCTTGGTATGCTCCGGGAGCTGCTGCTGCTCAAATGGTTGAATCCATTGTGAACGACCAAAAGCATATTTTCCCGGTTTGCGTCAGACTTGACGGTCAATGGGGACAAAATGGTGTTTATCTCGGTTCGCCAGTTCGCCTCGGACGTGAAGGTATCGAAGAGATTATCAATATTGAACTCAACGAAAAAGAAATGGCCGACTTAAACGCCAGTTCCAAAGCGGTGAAATCAGTGATGGATGTTTTCGATGGAATGAATTTGATTTAATCCTCAATAAAACTTTT
>JAFGWF010000226.1 GCA_016937295.1 Bacteroidales bacterium | reverse complement strand
TAAACATTCAAGCTCTTTGATTCGCTCTGCAAGTTGAGCCGATTGAACGAAAAGCAATTCATCCTTATGCTTTTTTTCAGCAACCTCATAAAACACGTCAGACAAATAATGAAATAACTCTAAATCAACTTCACAAGATATTAACTCATCCGATATCAGGCCAAGTAATGCGGTTATTTTGCCACTCTTTACAACCGGAATTAGCGACATTTGCTTAATGTCAACCAAACTTTTGGAATTGAAGCTTTGAGAAAGTTTTGAGAAATCTTCAACTTTAATTGGGATTTTCTCCTCAATCAAGTTCTGTATGAGTTCTGATTTTATTAGTTCTTCAATTTGTTCAGCATCGAGTTCAAAAGGTTCTGATGTTGGTTTTGTTGAATAGAATGCGTTGGCACAACTGAAATTCTCTGTGTTTAAAACCTTGAAAAATGAATATTTGCATTCTGAAATAAGCATTAGTTTTTCAAGGGAAAGTTGTGTAAAAGTGTCAAAATCAAATGCTTTAGCATAATCAATCAAGCATAAACGGACTTCTTGAATTAGATTTTTAAACCGCTCGTCAGATTGGTCACGGAAAACTAAAACCACTCCTTGAATTTTTCCATCGGGTGATACGATTGGGGCGCCACTGTCGGCTATTGGTGTTTTTGCTCCCAATCGGCTGCGAAGAATAGTGTGATTGGCTAAGCCAACCACAGCCCCTTTTTTCAAAACCAAGGCCACCGGATTTTCAACTTTCTCGCCGGTAAACTCATTGATAATGTCGAAAACTTCTTCTAAAGGGCGTCCGAGAGCATCGGTCATAGTCCAACCGGTAAGTTGCTCTGCAATGGGATTCATCAGCGTAATTTGGCCATGTTGATTGGTCGTAATCACCGCATCGCCAATAGAATGCAATACAGTATGGTAATATGAGCCTGATGGATTCTCGGTAATCGTCTCGGCATTTTGGCGAATTTTATCAAGTTCACCGTTTAGTTCTTCTATCTGGTTTTTATAAAATTTTATTAATTTGTCGTTGTTCTCCATAGGTGTTGCAAAAGGTTATTTGATTCTTGTCTGCAGTCGATATAAATCAATGTGAATTTGGTTAAGAGCAGCCAAATTTAAGCATAAATCTAAATAGAAATCAAGAATACCAAATTTTTTTTATTCAATGGCTTTTTGTCGCATCAGAAACTCTTGAAAACCCTTGCCATGCTAAAGCCCGGAGCTTTTAGGTCTAAGTCGAGAAAATAACCAAAGGGAGTTTGTGTGGTTTCATACCCTCCATTTTCGAGCTTTATTTCGCTTAAATCAAAAATTTCTTTGGTGATTTCAGGCTCTGCCTTACTTTCCGACAGATGAGCAAAAGAGTGTAAAATTACTTTTTCGCAAGTGTTTTTTCGGGCAACCCATTTCACAAAATTTACCAGTTTTTTTACGGAACCGGATAAATCTTCACTGTCGTGTGATTCAATTTGTATGAATGCAACTTGCACATTTTCATAGTTTTTCGATTCGGTTTCCTCTTTTGCCCAATCCAAATTTTTAATGGTTGGTTTATATGCAAAATAATCGCAATAAATCATCAATATCTTCATATTATTTACGTTTTATGGTTGAGTTAGTCGAAATGATAGTACTGATGTTCAGATTTTGCAAATTTCGGATTAATTCTAATACCGCTGTCGCTGTCTATGGGTTTACCTATGGAAAACTTTCGGTAAGTTATAGTTTTGATTTGAGATGAACGGCGATTATGAATTTTTCCATTGTTTTTTCTATTTTATCGAAAGTCAATTATTGTTAAGTATAAATTCTTAAAAACCAATGAGAAAACATCGAGAGAATACACTCTTCGAGATGCGCATTAATTTACTCTCGAAAATTAACATTATACTAATCGTTTCACTCAATTTTTATTAGTAATATTGCACTATTGTTTTGAAACAACTGCCAACCATGATAACCATGAAAATAAAAATTTCCTTATTTGTCCTTGCAGCTCTCATGCTTGTGAGCTGCAAAAAAAAGGATGAAACCGATACAAGTCCAAAAACCGGTAAAATTTCGATTTCGTTTGAGCATTTCATCAGCAATCAACCGGCAATAGTCAACGACTATATTTACACAAATGCCGCAGGGAATGTTTACAGTTTCTTTTTGGTTCGATATTTTATTTCGGATGTAGAGCTTTATAAATCAGATGGTTCAGTCGTTAAGATTGATAAATGGACTGATCACTTCTATGTTGACACCGATATACCTCACACGCTGGAATGGAATGTATTTGATGAAATTTCAATCGGAAATTTTGATTCATTAAGTTTTCGATTTGGTTTTTCGGATACAAAAAATCAATCGTTTATGTTTGTAAATCAACCGGAGTCGAATATGGTTTGGCCTGAGGAATTGGGCGGTGGCTATCATTATCTTCAATTGGAAGGGAAATGGATTGATCCAAACGGAATAAAGATTGGCTATGCTTTTCATCTGGGGCGCGGTCAACATTACGACGGCTCCGGCAATCCTGTCCCTCCCTTTATTGATAATTCCTTTAGAGTAAGTTTGCCAAATTCTGCTTTTTCCGTTGAAACGGATAAAACAACCAAACTCACCTTGCGCATGAATATTGAAAACTGGTTTGAAGAACCTCATCTTTATGACCATAATCAGTGGGGTGGCGACATTATGCAGCAGCAACCTGCAATGCTTCTGGCTAAGGAAAACGGCTGGAATGTTTTTAGTTTTAATTTGAATAACAATTAATTAAGCTATGAATATAAGTTTTGTAAAATCTAAAATCGGATTGGTTTTGGCTTTTATTTTTCTTTTTACCTCATGCAAAAAGAAGGAAGAAGAAGACATCGAAACCCATAATCCAACTCCTTATAGTTTAGAAATACCCCACGGATTTCCAACCAATGTAAATATTCCTGACGATAACCCACTTACGGTTGAGGGAATCAAACTTGGACGGTATTTGTTTTACGACGATCGCATGTCGGGCAAAGCCGATCAGGGTATGGGTATGAGTTGTTCTTCTTGTCATCAGCAGGCTTATGCTTTTGACAATCCTGCAGGTCAGGGCACCGGAACTACCAGTTTGAAAACTAAGAATACCGTTTTGCCACATATCAATCTTGTCTGGAATCCTGGCACTTACGGTTGGAATGGGTCGGTAGCTTCCATTGAGGAGGATGTATTGTTAGTAATTCCTGACCCGACCGAATTTGCTTCCACTTGGCCTGACGTGATTGCCGCTATTTCGGCAGAGGCAATGTATCCACCTATGTTTGAAGCTGCTTTTGGTTCAAAAGAAATCACTCCCGAGAGAATCGCAAAAGCCATAGCGCAGTTTATGCGAACTATGGTTTCGCAAGACAGCAAATTCGATAGAGTGCTACGCGGTGACGACAATTTTACTGAGTCCGAACGGCGTGGTCTTGTGCTGTTTACAACCGAAGAAGGTGCCGACTGTTTTCATTGTCACGGCGCTCCCGGAAATCCCTTGATGACGACTCACCTTTTCTATAATAATGCAAAAGATACTATTTTTGATACAAGTTCCGACCGCTACTCCGTGACCAATAATCCACGCGATATAGGTGCTTATAAAGCCACAACTCTCAGAAATATCGAACTTACAGGGCCTTACATGCACGATGGGCGCTTTCAAACTTTGGACGAAGTGATAAATTTTTATAGCGAAGGACTTCTGTATTCGGAATATGCGCACCAATTGATGCACAAGGTTTTTCCGCCTTATGGAAATGGAGCTATGTTGAATCCCCAAGAAAAGGCCGACTTAAAAGCGTTTCTCTTGACTTTAACCGATACTGTTTTCATAAATAATCCTGAACTATCTGATCCATTTCAGAAATAGATTAACGGATAAATAGACAGCTATCGCCATACGACAAAAATCTGAAGTTGTTTTTCAGGGCAAAGTCGTAAACATCCTTCCATTTTTCGCCGTAGAACGCTGCAACGAGAAGAAGCAACGTGCTCGAGGGCTGGTGAAAATTTGTAATCAAAATGTCGATAAACTTAAAACGATAACTCGGTGCAATAATCAACTGGGTTTTGCCTTCTAAAAAGGATTTGTCTATAGAAATTAGATGGTTTTCCAAGATTTCAAGAGCTTCAAAGGGTGATAATCCCATGTTTGCATCGTCGTAAGGCGCCCATTGATCAATAAAAAAATCCGCTTTCGGGTTTTTACGAAGTTTATTGGCAAACCAAAACATGGATTCCAATGTTCTGGTTGTTGTTGTGCCTACCGCTATAATCTTCTGATTATTAATATATTGTTTAATTTTTTGAATTGTTTCCAAACTAATATAAACGGTTTCGGTGTGCATTTCGTGCTCGCCAATAATCGCGGAAGAAACCGGTTTGAAAGTTCCTGCTCCAACATCTAAGGTCACAAATCCTTTCGATATATTTTTTTCTTCTAATTTTTTGAAAACTTCTTCCGTAAAATGCAATCCGGCAGTGGGAGCAGCTACCGACCCCATTTTGTTTGCATAAACGGTTTGATAGCGAAAAAGGTCATCGGCTTCCGCTTTTCGATTCATATAGGGAGGCAAAGGAATAACTCCAAAGTGTTGTATAAGCTCAGCAAAAGTTATGTTAGTGCTTGACCAAGAGAATTTTACTTGCTGCGATGTGTTGCCAAGGGAAACTAAATTAGCTTGAAGTTCCACGGACTCATTCTTGATTTTTGCCTCAAGTAGGAGGGAGTCTCCTTTCCACTTTTTTAGATTGCCAACCAAACAATTCCAAGTTTGCGGTTCCTTTGATGAGAAAGCTTGTTCCATGTCGGTAAAAGGAGCAGTCGGGTTGAGAAGAAAGATTTCAATGCGGGCTCCGGTTGTCTTTTTAAATTCTAAACGGGCATGAATCACCTTTGTATCATTGAAAATCATCAACGAATTTGAAGGAATGTACTGGTCAATATTGTAGAAAAAATCCTGTTGGATGTTTTCTGAAGCAATAACTAATTTGCTATTATCGCGCTGTTCTACAGGATATTGAGCTATTCTTTCCGGATTCAATTCATATTGAAAATCCGTAATATTTAAGTCTTTTGGATGCATGGCGCAAAATTAAGCTAAACCCTCAATTATTTCATCAAAGTTCTTAAAATCAAAGAGTGTATATTTGCAAATCAAATTGGTCTGAATTTTGAAAATCGAAATGCTCATTTTTAAATCATGTTTTATGAAGAAAATATACATTTTTGCAGTGTTAGTAATGTTTTTGACAGCCTGCACAAGTTCCACAAAATTTTTACAACGTGGACAATATGATGCCGCAATCAACAAATCGGTTAAGAAGTTGATGAAAAATCCAAATAAGGAAGAGGAAATTGGCGTTCTGAAACGGGCTTATGAGATGGCCAATCAAAAAAATAATGACAACATTCGTTCGCTACAATACAGCGGTCAACCGGACATTTGGGAATCTATTTTTCATAATTACGATCAAATGCGTGCTCGTCAGGAAGTTGTGGAGCGATTGCCGCAAAATGTCCTTACTAAAATCAACCATGTTCATGTGGATTATAACCAGCTAAGAGCTGATGCCAAAACAAAGGCAGCAGAGTTTTTATATGCTCATTCACAGGAATTGCTCAAAAACAATAATCGCCAAGATGCCCGAAAAGCTTTCGATGAGTTAAATCGGTTGCAACGGTTTTATCCCAACTATCCGAATGTAAGGTCTTTAATGGATGAAGCCATTTTAATCGGGACGAATAACGTCCTTTTCGTTATCAAAAATGAAACGCGAATGGTGATGCCAAAAGATTTTGAGGATGAGTTGCTTAAAATCACTTTGAAAAAGTTGAATCAGCAGTGGCTTAATTTCGACACTCGTGAGTCGGATGTTTTATATTACGATTATTCTATCTTTTTGAATCTCAAGACTATTGATGTTTCTCCTGAGATGGTTAAGGAATTGAGCTATGAGGAGACTTCCCGAATTCGAGACGGAGATGAATATGTTTTAGATCAAAATGGAAACGTTATGAAGGATAGTTTGGGCAACGACATCAAAGTGCCAAAATATGTAATCATCAAGGCTCAGATTGAAGAAGTGCGGATGGAAAAATCGGCATTAGTTCAAGGAACAGTCGATTTTTATAGTAATCGAGATGGGCAATTAATCAAAACCTTTCCTATCACTACAACCAACACATTCTTACATCGTTATGGAAGAGCTTTTGGGGATATGCGAGCCGTAAAAGCAGATACTAAAAAGATTTTGGGATTGAAAGCTATGCCATTTCCAAACGATTTGCAGATGATTTACGATACAAACGAAGATTTGAAAAGTCTGACCATGGATATTGTTAGAAATAATAGAGGGCTGTTAGTCAACTAATTCCGATTTGAGAAAACAAAAAAAACCAGCTTTTGAGCTGGTTTTTTTGTTAAGAAATAACGAGTTTATTTAGGATTATAACCCCATTTCAGATAGATTGTTCCCCAAGTGAACCCTGCGCCAAAGGTGGAAAGAATCAGGTTGTCGCCATATTTTAGCTGATTTTCATAATCCCACAGGCAAAGTGGTAAAGTGGCGGCAGTAGTATTTCCATAGCGCTGAATATTAATCATTACCTTTTCTTTCACCAATCCCATTCTGTGAGCCGTAGCTTCAATGATGCGCATATTTGCCTGATGAGGAACTAAATAGGCGATGTCGTCGTGCGAAAGATTATGGCGCTTCATCATTTCCACCGACACATCCGCCATTTTGGATACAGCCCATTTAAAGACCGGCTGACCTTCTTGATAGATATAATGCAAGCGAGAATCAATAGTTTCGTGAGATGCGGGAAGCACTGAGCCACCGGCTTTTTGGTGCAGATGGTGGCGTCCAACGCCATCAGAAAGTAAAATCTCATCCATAATTCCAATTTCATCGGTGGTAGGCTCTAACATTACAGCGCCACTTCCATCGCCAAAAATTGGACTTACAGAGCGGTCGGTGTAATCCACAATGGAAGACATAACTTCTGCTCCTACAACGACAACTTTTTTATACAAGCCCGAACGCACATATTTATCACCTGTGGCTATTGCGTACAAGAAGCCGCTGCATCCGGCGTTAACATCAAAACTAAAAGCGTTTTTGATGCCAAGCAAATCGCAAATGATATTTGCCGTAGCAGGAAAAACGTGGTCCGGTGTAACAGTTGCACAAATCAACAAATCCACATCTTCCGGTTTTGTGTTGGTTTTTTCTAAAAGCTGTCCAACCGCTTTAGCTCCGAGATAGGAGCTTCCTTTGCCTTCATCAGGCTTAAGTAGATGCCGCTCCGAAATGCCAATACGAGTCATAATCCATTCGTCGCTCGTGTCAACCATTTTAGAAAGTTCGTGATTATTGAGAATATATTTGGGTAAATATCCACCAACTCCAGTAATAACTGAATGTAATTTCGTCATACCAATTTCCTTTAAAAAACATTGAGCAAAGATAGACAATTGCTATTGTCAGTCTTTGCTCATGGTTTGAGTTTTAAACAGAGTTTTAAACCACTTTTTCCATTTCAATTGCGGGCTTACCTTTATAGTAGCCACACTCCGGACAAACTCTGTGATAAAGTACAGAAGCTCCGCAGTTTGAACAAGTGGAGTATGTTGGAGCCACAGCTTTGTAATGTGTCCTTCTTTTATCGCGCCGTGTTGTCGATGTTTTTCTCTTTGGATGTGCCATTATTATCTATTTATAAATTAATACTTTAGTCTTCAAATTTTATATTCTTCAATGCGTCCCAGCGATGATCAACCGATTTTTGATTCGATTGCCTTTCTAAAAGGGCTATCTGGTCAGGATTACACGAATCAGCTCCATCTTTATTCTTTGGATGAACTTTTCTGATGGGAATTGATGTGATAATGTCGTCGTAAATCAGTTGTGAAATATCAACCTGACTGTCGTTTGGTGAAATATATAGTACATCATCATCTTCACCTTCAGCTTCTCCAGTTTTGTAAACCACAGTGCGATTATACGAAATGGGAAAGTCGAACTCCTCTAAACATCGGTCGCAGGGAAAAGTAATCTTTCCGGCACCTTCAATATAAAAAGTCATCAATCCCGGTCGGTAATCTAACTTTAAATTCACCTGAATATCAGTAGGATATATATCGTGAGACTGCATTGCCTCAAAGAACTTTTGAGTAACTCTAAACTGAAAAAAATGCTCGCCTACACTTAGGCCTTTAAACGCAATTATATATTCTTTCAATTCGTTCACTTCTATAAGTTTAAGGGGTGCAAAATTATATTTTTTTCTTTTCGCCCAAACATTAGATTGCACCTTTAGCAAATTCTTTTTCGTATCCGCTGCAATCCTATTGAATCGATGTGTCAAAATTAATTATAAGTGATCTTTGCAATTGCCTATGATTGAATAAAAAACGCCTTTAATTGTAAAAATTTTAACGTTACTATTCTAAATAAGTTCTAAATAAGCTTTCCGTGTAATTAGGTATTAAAATACTTTTATATTTGCATTTTCTAAATAGTGCTGAACAAGTTAATATTAAATTTGTTATTAATTTGAAATTCAATGAATATTATACTTAAAATTTTCAATTTTTATTTGGAAGGTTTTAAAAACATGAAAATTGGTAAAACATTATGGCTTATCATTATTGTAAAGTTATTTATAATGTTTGTAATTTTGAAGATGTTTTTCTTTCCCAATTTTCTCAAAACCAATTTTTCGACCGATGAAGAAAGAAGCAATTACGTAATTGAACAACTTATAAATAAGTAGCTTATGGAGAATATAGATTTACAATTAATTGACTGGTCGCGGGCACAATTTGCGCTCACGGCTATTTATCATTGGCTTTTTGTGCCTTTGACCTTAGGAATTACTTTCCTGATTGCCATTATGGAGACGATTTATGTAAAAACAGGCAATCCGGAATGGAAGAAAATCACCAAATTCTGGATGACGGTTTTCGGCATCAACTTCGCCATCGGGGTTGCTACGGGACTGATTTTGGAGTTTGAGTTTGGTACCAACTGGAGCAACTATAGTTGGTTTGTGGGAGATATCTTCGGTGCACCATTAGCAGTGGAAGGCATTATGGCGTTTTTTATGGAATCTACTTTCATCGCCGTTATGTTTTTTGGTTGGAATAAGGTGAGTAAGAAATTTCACTTGATTTCGACTTGGTTAGTGGCAATTGGCTCCAATTTGTCGGCATTGTGGATTTTAGTCGCTAACGGATGGATGCAGAATCCGGTTGGAATGCGTTTCAACCCTGACACAGCCCGAAATGAAATGATTAATTTTTGGGATGTTCTTTTTTCTCCAACCGCCATCAACAAATTCTTACACACCATCTACTCCTCTTATATATTAGCCGCAGCTTTCGTAATTGGCATTAGCGCCTACTATCTGCTGAAGAAAAGGGAGTCGGTTTTTGCTCGAAAGAGCATCTTGGTTGCTTCCATTTTTGGTTTAGTTTTCAGCATAATGACTGTGGCAACCGGCGATGAGTCGGCAAGGGAAATTGCCAAAACTCAACCTATGAAGTTTGCAGCTATGGAAGGTCTCTATTTTGGCACAGCCAACGCACCTCTTGTTGCTGCCGGAATGTTGAAAGATTGCAACGACCCC
>JAFGWF010000225.1 GCA_016937295.1 Bacteroidales bacterium | reverse complement strand
ATTAATAAAAAACGTGTAGCTAAATTGGAAATAAACGCAATGTGTTTATACAAAAAAATAAACAACAATGCAGTTACACAAACGTTGCCAGCAATTAGAAAAAACCACAGCGTAAAAAGACAAAAAGAAGAATGAAGTATAAAAATATCCGAGAAGAAGAACTAAAAAACAAAGTTGGAGCTGACTGGTTTAAGCAATTTGACACAACCGAAATTCTTGGAAATATTGACTTTACAGTTTTTCCGAAACAAGATAGTTTATTTGGACGAACACCACTTTTATGGGCAGAAGCTAAAACTGGGAATTTTGACATTCCGACTATGTTTGTTCAACTGATTCTGACAATTGGAAAAGCACGAACATTCGACAAAACCCTGCCACCTGCTTTTTTAGGTGCATTTGACTTTAAAAAAATAGCTTTTGTTGACTATGTAAATATTCAAGATATTTTCTATCTCAATGATTTTAATTGGAATGTAACCCCAAGCAACCACGAAACAAAAGAATTTCAATTAATAAAAGAGCGAATAGAATCCATCTTAAAAACGAAAACTTATGTTTTTGACTATCAAAAAGACGAAAAGCTACTCAACACTTTTATTAAAAATAATGTGGCAAAAGCCACAACAAAAAGTAAAATAAAAATTGACAAAAACAATTTCATTCCGATTTATTTACGTTGGATTGAGATTGTAAAACCAATAATTGAGGTTAATTGGGAGGACTTAAAAAAGGCAAATATCTTTGATAGTGATTTTTATTTGGCAGATATATTTGTTGACGACAAAGGCACAGAAACACTTGATGATGATTTTACCATAAGAGATGGTTTATTTGTTGTCTTTCAAAATCAAGGCTATAAAATAGCAAAAGAAAACATCAAACAAATGTTTGATGCTACAATAAACATTCGGCACAAAGATGCTTATTCACAATTCTGGAAACTCTACAAAAGACCACCTATAAAAGAGTTTCAAGATTACATTATTGAGCGTAGAGATTTACTTGCACCGCAAGACATTAGAGAACGTAAAGGAGCATTTTTTACCCCTCGAATTTGGGTAGAGCTTTCGCAAAAATACCTGACCGATTATTTGGGCGAAGATTGGCAGGACGACTATTACATTTGGGATTGTGCGGCTGGAACAGGTAACCTTTTAGCAGGGTTAACAAATAAATACAACATTTACGCAAGTACATTAGACCAAGCCGATATTAACGTAATGCACGAACGTATTGACCACGGTGCAAACCTTTTGAAAAATCACGTTTTTCAATTTGACTTTTTAAATGATGATTTCACGAAACTTCCTGAAAGTTTACAAGAGATTATAAATGATGAAGAAAAACGCAAAAAATTGATTATTTATATAAATCCACCTTATGCAGAAGTTTCAAGTGTAGGCGAAAAAGGAAAAGCAGGAGTAAATCAATCAAATACACACACTAAATACAACGAAATTCTTGGAACAGCAGGAAGAGAAATCTATGCCCAGTTTCTAATAAGAATTTATGCGGAAATTCCTAATGTATTAATCGCTGAATTTTCTAAACTCAAATTATTACAAGGTTCTGCATTTATTTCATTACGAAACTTTTTAAAAGCAAAAGTTGAAAAAATGTTTATTGCACCAGCTTACACATTTGACAATGTGAAAGGCAAGTTTCCAATTGGTTTCAAAATATGGAATACTCAAATTAAGGAAGTTTTTAGTAGTACTTCAACTGATATTTACAATGAAAAAGGAGATTTTATTGGCACAAAAGGTTTGTATTCAATTGGGAAAAGTTTTTACATAAATAAATGGATTTCATCATTCAAAGTTAATGATGGTTTTATTGGATTTTTAGCTGGTACAAATGGAAATGACTTTCAGCAAAATGGTATTGTTTATATTCTTAACAAAAAGGAGCAAATGGCTAATCCAAGAGGTATGTGGATAAGCAGTCTTAATTTAATTCCTGTCTCAATATATTATTCTGTCAGAAAATGTTTAGACCAAACTTGGATAAATGACAGAGACCAATTTGTAGTTCCAAATAGCAATTGGAATCAAGACGTTGAATTTCATAATGATTGTCTTTGCTACACAATTTTTAATACTAACATTCAAGAACAATTTGGCATAAATTATTGGATACCATATACAGAGCAAGAAGTAAACGCCCAAAATCGCTTTGAGAGCAATTTTATGACTGATTTTATCAATGGTAAAATCAAAATAGAAAACGATACAGACTTGTTTGGAACAAACTCAAATCAATCCACAAAAAGAGAGTTTTCGGCAGAAGCTAAAGGCGTTTTTGATGCAGGTAGAGAACTTTGGAAATATTATCATAGTCAACCTGACGTTAATGTAAACGCAAGTTTGTACGACATCAGAGAATATTTTCAAGGCAGAAACGACAAAGGCAGAATGAACAGCAAAAGTGATGATGAAAAATATATGGAGTTGATTGGCGACTTAAGGAATAAACTTGACTTTTTAGCTGACAAAATCAAGCCGAAAATATATGAATATGAATTTCTAAAAGAATAATAACTGCTGGCAATCGAATAGGCGGCTGACGGTCAAATGACCGCCAGTGCACCTTTCACACCACTGTACGTACGGGTCTCGTATACAGCGGTTCGTT
>JAFGWF010000224.1 GCA_016937295.1 Bacteroidales bacterium | reverse complement strand
TATCCAATGGTGTATATTTCTACACAATTGAGTACGATGGTTACCGCATGACTCGTCAGATGGTGGTAGCAAAGTAAGACGAACTCTTCTATAGAAAAAAAACGGCTCTGATTCAGGGCCGTTTTTTTGTTACGAAAGTTTCGTTTATTGAATTACCGATCCATATTTACTGAAATTAAAATATGAGTACCTTTATTGATCTGACTGGATAAATCGAAATGTCCGTTTACAGAATCCATCCGCATCTTCATATTTTTGATACCCTTTCCGGTAAACTGCCTGCTTAAATCAAATCCCTTTCCGTCGTCATCAATAGTTACAATTAGCTTTGAATCTTCCTTAATAATTTGTATATCAATAGTTTTGGCTTCAGAATGCTTCTGAATATTATGAAGAGCTTCTTGTATTACTCTAAAGACCTGAAGTTCAATATGCTTGTTTAAAATTAGGATTTCTTCAGCATAAAAATTAATTTGTAATTCTGTGGCTATAAGTATTGTATCGATAAGGGATTTGGTTGATTTTGCTAAACCGAGTATGTGAAGGCTATTAGGTGATAATTCATTTGAGATATTTTTTATTTCACTAAAAATATCGCTAACGTCTTGATTAAGCTTTTCGGAGTTAATCGTAGGTCTCTTTAATTGGTTTTTTAACAGGGCAAGTCGGCTTCCAATATTATCGTGCAATTCTTTAGAGATTCTATTTCCTTCATTTTCAGAGCCTTGAATGAAAGCTTTTATCAATTCTTTTTGTTGCTCACTTGCCGCTTTTAACAAGGCGTTTTTTTTGTCATTAATCCATTTAATCTCAAAGATAAAGCTAATCGAAAAAATGAACAATTCTAAGATTGAGCCTATAAGAATAGGATTTACCGGAACGAATGCCTCGTTGATTATACCGAATTCGATAAGATTTACGATAGAAACACCAATAAATAACATGGAAACTGCGGCAAGATAGATTCTTGGTTGAAATTCAATCTTTTTAAATATTTTTACAACAGACCATAAAATGATAGGGAAAGAAACGAAAATAAGAAGGTAAACAGCTTTAAGGAGCAAAACAATATTCTCGAATGCAAAATCGCGAAATACGGTAGATAAAATGAAAAAACTTGTCAAAATTCCTGCAATTATCAATTGTGCCTTATATCCTGTGGAGTGATTTTGTTTAAGATTTAAATAGCTGATTGTGAATGCGATAAATGATATTAGCAATAAAATCATTACTTGTGATCTGATATAATTGTTGAGCGAATCGGAATCGGGATAAATATATTGAAATGCAAAGCCAAGGGCAATGAAGAGATAGAATCCCATCAATCCGGCATAAAAGGAGTAGAAGATTAGCCGGTAATTTCGCATAATCAGGCCTATAGTAAAAGCAAAAACCGCAATAAATAATATACCTCCAAAGTAAAGAAGATAAAAAAGATTATTCGTTTTTTCCTCTGTGTCGAAGTAGATTCTGTCCCATATCATCATCGGAAAGCTAACCGATGCGTTGCGTTTGTCAACCATTATGGCAAATTTAGCGGAGCTGTTAGAGACGGACTCTATTGGAAAGATAAATCGGCGATTATTGATTGGGCGAGTGTGAAATTTCATCCTATCGCCACATTGATACATAAGTTGAAAGGTGTTTCTAACGGAATCCCACGCATAAACTTCCAGCGTGTCGATATGTGGATTGTCAATTTCCAGATATAATTCTCGGTTTTTTTTTGCCGGATTTTCTAATTCAAAAATAATCCAAAAATAATTGTGAGAGAATCCTTGGCTGAAATCATTTTGTTTTCCTTCTTGAATAAAACTGGCATTTTCATTAAATAAATCGTTTGGGTGTATATCTTGTGAAGTTTGAAAGATTTGAATATAATTCTTGATGTCATATTTATATTGTTGATTATCAGTCGGTAAACCTGTTGTTTTTCGACTGTAAACGGAATAGCTAAACAATAATAGGCTAAATAATATTATTCTGATACGCATATTTAATCAGTTCGGATACTTTATTGACTTTTAGTTTATTAAAGATATTTCTGCGGTGAGTTTGCACTGTAGCCGGACTAATGAAAAGGTCTTCTGCAACTTCGCTGCTTGACTTGCCTTCTGCAATTAGTTTAATAATTTCTTTCTCCCGTGATGTTAATTGGTTGATATGACTAAATTTATCTTCAATGAGTGACTCGTGTTGAGTGACTTTTTTTATTCCATTTCCAAGATAAAAATCGTTGATATCTATTTCAAAAATCACGTGTTTCAACTCTTTAAGATCCGCATCTTTATTGAGATAAGCATTTGCTCCTAATTTCTTGGTCATCATTGCTAAATTTTCATCGGAATACATCGTCAGAATTGCAATAATCATTTCAGGAAAAACAGGTCTTATTTCTTCCAAAATTTGAATTCCATTTTTTACAGGAAGATTCAAATCTAATAAAAGCACATCAGGTGTAGGGGAATTTAGCTTAAAAACGATGTCGCTACCATCGGGAATTATTTTTATAACCTTCACATTATCAATTTCTTCTAACAAAGACTTTAATCCCGTTGCGAATAAGTTTTGGTCGTCGATGATAATAATTTTGCGTTGCATGATGATGATGTATTAAGAAAATACAAAATAATGATAAGATTTTAATAAATCCTATACACTAAACATAGTATTTTTATGATGTTTATAATCACTTCCTTTCCTTCAGCGTGGAGGATATATTGGGTTATGGAAGTGTGATTTTGTGTATATTTGCAGCCCATTTTACTGGCCCCATAGTTCAAGGGATAGAACGGAAGTTTCCTAAACTTTAAATCCAGGTTCGAGTCCTGGTGGGGCTACAAAGAAAGCCACTTTTGTGGCTTTTTTT
>JAFGWF010000223.1 GCA_016937295.1 Bacteroidales bacterium | reverse complement strand
GAAAACCAACAATATTTTGACGAAAGCACGATTAAACTTCAGTCTATCACTACTTTAAGCAGAAATAAAATATTCAAGAATGAATTTCTTGTGGACATGAAGGGGATAGCAGAATGGAGACTAACCAATGGCAATTATTCAATAACCTACACATTTATTAGAGAATGAAATTAAAAATCAAAAGAGGAATTAGAATATTCGATACCGGCAAAAATATCCTTCTGATTGCCATTCTCGGATTAGTCATGTCCATTTTTTTTCAAACACCTGTCCATGCACAAAGCCAACCGGACTTTGCCAGCATCGACAAAAAGAGCTATGATGCTTATATGATTGGTGATTGGCAAGAAGTTTTATATCAAGGTAAGCTTGCAAAAAAAGCCGGAATTGATTATTACTACCTGAACTATCGCCTTGGAATTGCCTCTTTTCAAACTAATGATTATTTGAATGCTATATACTTTTTTGAAAAAGCCATTACACAGAACAGCTTTGCAACAACTGACACTACACTGATACGAACACTCTATAAATCATATATATATACCAAAAATCTAAAAGGAGCTGATGCCATAAAAAAACATCATCCAGACAGCATTTTTCGACAACGAAAACACTGCAATTTTTTAAAACAAATTTATTTGGAAGGTGGTTTTAGCTTCTCGGAGAACATTACGGATAAAGTATTTAAAGAACGCAGGTTATACTATTTCAAAGAAATAGATCAGTTTCAGGATCAGAGCTATTATAGCGCTGATGTTCAAGGCTATATACACCCGTCAGTGAGTTATCAGATTGGTTTCACAGGCATGGAAATTGGCCGATATCGTTTTTATAAAAACTTTTTAGACACGTTGGAAAACGACTATAAAGTGAAACAAACCTACCTTTTTTTTGGATTAAATTTCGATTCGAAACGATTCTATATCAATCCTTCCATCAATTTTTCCGGCTTCACCTTTAACACTGTTCAAAAAACAGGAAACGACCCGATAACCTTAATCAATATTTTTGACACTATGAATGTTGAAGAAAACAATTTAACATTCAGTATGAGAAGCGGTTACAAGTTTAAGAAAGCTTTTATTGGTTTATTGGCAAGCTATTCCGATTTTAACCAAACCACTCAAACACAGTTGGGAACCGAACTAATTTTTTTTCCCCTCGGAAACTATCGTACATATTTAGTTACCAACATAGTCGGCCATTGGGAAGAGGGAGTGGCAAATCTTTTATTTCGTCAAAAAATCGGCTTCAGAACTTCACCTTGGCTTTGGCTTGAAATGGATTTAAAACTCGGAAAATATATTAATTCTTCAATGGATAACGGATATTACGTTTATAATGTTAAAGACGACATCCGGGGTATTGTCGATTTAAAAATTATTCTACTTTTGTCGGAACAGCTTGAGCTGAATATCGTTCTTCAACAACAATTTAAGGAAAACTATATGAACTCATATCCTGCAGTTTTCGACCAAACCATTGAATCAACAAGTTATCAATTTCAACAATATAATTTAATAGGAGGAATAAAATGGACATTTTAAGAAAAACAGTAGTAATTCTATTATTAACAGTCAGTTACTTTGGTTTCGGACAGACAACCGAAGAAATCCAAACCGCTTTTAAAGAAAGCTACAGCAAGGAGACCGATGGCAGTTATTCGGAAGCGGTCAATATTATGAAAAAAGTTTATAAAGCAGATTCATATCCCATAAATTTACGGTTGGGATGGTTAACCTACTTAGCCGGACAATATACTGAATCGGTATCCTATTACTCAAAAGCGATTGCCACAAAACCTCTTTCAATCGAAGCCAGATTTGGCCTCACCTATCCTGCTTCTGCAATTGGTAACTGGGATCAAGTATTGAAACAATATCAGGAAATTCTAAAAATGGATCCGATGAACTATACGGCCAATTTAAGGTTAGGACAAATATACCATTCCAGAAAGCAATATAAGGAGGCCGAAAAGTATTTAACCATCGTACTCAACGCATTTCCATTCACTTACGATCCGGTTTTGTATTCTGCTTGGAACAATTATTATCTTGGAAAAACTCGTGAAGCCAAAGTTCTCTTCGAGATTGCTTTGATGTTAAGTCCGGGTGATAGTTCGGCCACCGATGGATTAAAACTGATTAAATAAAAATCAACTTACGATTCATTTTGTACGATTAACCATTCAACTAATACTTTGGATTACAGTATTTAGCATTGGTTTTATTTCTCAAACTCGTCCAAGAAAAACTGCGCTTTTTTATTGGTTTTAGCCTTTTCAGAACCATTCATATTATACGTAAAACTAAGAATAAAATACTGCGATTCGTTTTTTCGCCGATTCCATTGAGAATAATCAAAACCAAAATCGTCAATTGCATTCAAATCAAAACCATAGCGATACATGTTTAGCACGTCTGAAATTTTAAGAGTAACAACTGCTTTATTTTTCCAAATACTTTTTTTAACGGCAAAATCGACCATATAACGCGGGATATAAGTGCCTAAAAGACTTGGCAATTTCGATCTATAAAATCCTGACACTTGAATAGTTACACGATGTGGAAGTTTGAAAGATACGGAGCTGTTTAGATGGAAGGATGGCAGCTTTTTGTCCACTGAATTTGAACCATAATCCCCTATAATCCTGATATTAAAAAGGTTAATACCGTAATTAATTTTAAGCCATTTTTTTAAACTAAGCTCTCCGACCCATTCTGCACCGAACATTTGTGCTCGTGAAAGATTGGAAAATGTCACCGTTAGCGCGCTGTCGTTTGAAGCGAATTTAACCCGACTGATGGCGTCATCAATATCTCGGTAATAACCTAACATCATGGTCGTTAACATTTTTGAAATGAATCGAAACCCTAATTCTCCCGAAAGAATGTATTCCGGTCGAAGCTTAGGATTTCCAATGTGCATGTTAGTAATATCGGCATACTCATCCGAAAATGGATTGAGCATTTTAATAGTTGGCCTGCTAATGCGCCGACTTGCAGCCACCACCAAAATAAAATGCTTCGACAATCGTCTGTTGAAGTTCAAAGACGGAAACCAGTCGAGATAAGTTTGGGAAAGCACAGCATCGGTAAACGTTGTTGTGTGTTCAAATCGCAGGCCGGCAATCCATTCCGCATTTTTATACTTACGATTTAAATCAAAATATACACTACTTACATGTTGGCGAAAATTGAATTTCTGTGAAAGCTGACTATTTGGAGACCACAAATTGGTTAAATAACTAAAATCCTCAACCCTAAAATCGTTCGTCAAATCAAGTAAATTGAATGAACCCCCAAAGTCTAAACCCAAAGAATCACAAAAAATCTTTGAGAAATCTAATTTGCTTGTAAACTCTTTATTAGTTTGACTTGAAACCGTATTTTGAGCAACAGGATTGCTTACATGTTGAGCATCAAAAGTTTGATTTTGCATGCCATTTTCACCATTTAAATAACCGGCTGAAATATCCGCTCTCATCTTTAGCCGGTTTTTGTCAAAACTATTTGCATAAAAAACGTGGCCTCCTAAAGAAAAATTATTTTGTGCTATGTCGATAGCTTTATCGGCTTGATAAACCAAAAGATTTGCAGAGGTTAAAGTTTGATAATCAATATGCCTATCGGCTTTATTCAACTTACTGGAAATCAAGAAATCGGCACCCACTTTACCATTATTTTTCGTAGAATACTCTATTCCGGAACTAATTACACCATTATTTAATACTTCGTCTTGTCTATCGAATTGGTAAAAATCGTTGCTAAGCAAATTGCCAAAATTACTTCGTAAATGTTCTTTTGTTTGAAAACGAGTCAACAAGCTGTAGTTCAGGCCAATATTATAAACAAATCTGTCTTTTGAATTGAAGAAGCTAAAAGCCAGAGAAGCGTTTTCAGGATAGCCCCCACTTATTTTAAAAGTCGTTTTTTTCGTTTTTTTGGTAGAAGACTTAAGAACAATATTTATGATACCGGAAACGCCTTCAGCGTCATATTTCGCTGAAGGATTATTAATTAGCTCCACTTTCTCAATCTGGTCTGCGGATATTTGGCTTAAATTTTCTGATAATACGGAAGCAGCTCCATTAATCAACACACGTACCTTGTTCGACCCTCGATAACTAATCTTTCCGTCCTCATCGACGTCTATCGACTGGATATTTTGCAAAACGTCTAATGCTGTGCCTCCGGTTGATATAATGTTTTGGTCCACATTGACAGTAGTCTTTTCTATCGACCGTTCAACCATCTGACGCTGGCCAATAATCTCAATTGCTGTTTGATTTGCAATAAAAGGGGATAGCCAAATTTCTAAGTGCAAATCCTTAGCGTCCACTATTAGCATTTCATATTTCTCGATATATCCTGCATACCGGACTCGCAAAAAATATTGACCTGCAGGAATATTTTCCATCACAAATTGTCCAAGATCATTGGAAATTGCACCGGCAACTATTTGAGAATCTGCCGGATTCACCAATCCAATATTAGCCATAGGTAAAACCTCATGAGATAAACTATCTTTAATAACGCCGCTAATTTTGTAGTTTTGTGAAAACAAAATACAATCAGAATGGGCAGAAAGATAGAGGCCGTTTAAGAAAAAAAACTGAAGGAGAAATAAAATAAGAATAACACGTTTTAGCATGAATATACCGATTGTTAATGATTGAACAAAAGTAGCAAAAGAAATTTACACACCGTCATTTTGTCAGATTATCTGCTTTTTTCTATCTTTGCCAACCAATTACAAAACAGAAATTTTCGATCAGATGGATATACAGTCAATTAAGCAACGATTTGAAATCATTGGAAATGCGCCACAGCTCAATCGAGCTATCGACATAGCTATGCAAGTGGCTTCCACAGATTTAACCGTTTTGATTACAGGTGAAAGCGGCGTTGGTAAAGAATCCTTTCCAAAAATTATCCATACATTGAGTCCAAGAAAACACGGCAATTATATTGCGGTCAACTGTGGAGCTATTCCGGAAGGCACGATTGATTCCGAACTTTTTGGCCACGAGAAAGGCTCTTTTACGGGAGCTGTTGATAGTCGAAAAGGCTATTTTGAAGTAGCTGATGGAGGCACTATTTTTTTAGACGAAGTAGCTGAATTGCCTTTAGCCACTCAAGTCAGGTTGTTGCGTGTACTCGAAACCGGCGAGTTCATTCGTGTTGGCTCTTCAAAAGTTATCAAAACCAATGTAAGGGTAGTTGCAGCAACTAATGTGAACATACCGGAGGCCATCGAAAAGAACCGATTTCGTGAAGACTTATATTATCGTTTGAACACCGTGCCCATTTTGGTGCCGCCTTTAAGAAGCCGAGGAGAAGATATTGTTTTATTATTCAGGAAGTTTGCTTCCGATTTTTCTTTAAAATATCGAATGCCGCCCCTTCAATTGACCGATGACGCAAAAAATCTACTACTCGCTTACAACTGGAAAGGCAATGTGCGTCAACTGAAAAATATTACCGAGCAAATTTCGATTATTGAAAAAGAACGTATTATAGACGCTTCCATCCTATCCAGATATCTGCCTGAGACCCACAAAAGCACCAATCTTCCAGTTCTTTTTAGGGAAGCAATGGGTGCAAACGAACCAATTTCGGAACGAGACCTCTTATATAAGGTGTTATTTGAGATGAAACGCGACATCAACGATTTAAAACAGTTGGTAAGAGATATCGTAAGCGATGAAGAAATGGCAACCATGCTGCGAAACACCGACACCAAAATCATCAGAAATATTACCGCTGACGATAATCCTTCATTCGTCCGTACCAATCGCACGGCACCTCCAGTTCACGATTTGTATCCACAAGAAAGCTACTCCGATTTTTCGAAGAATGATTTAAATTATTCCCAACCACCAATTCAGGAGTCCGAGGTTGTTGATGAATCTTTGTCGTTAGCCGATAAGGAAATTGAATTAATAAAACGAGCTTTAAAAAAACACAATAACAAACGTAAAGATGCCGCAGATGATTTGGGAATTTCGGAACGTACACTTTATCGCAAAATTAAGGAATACAAATTATGAGAGAAAATATAAGAAAAACCGTTAACATCATTTCTATCGTCGCATTGATTGCAATGGTATCAAGCTGCACTTCATTTAGTTATAGCTTCACCGGTAGCCAAACAGACGCAAAAACCATCTCCATTTCCTATTTTCCGAACAAAGCACCAATTGTTAATCCCTCACTCAGTCAATCGTTTACGGAAGCGTTAAGAGACAAATTTATCAATCAGTCCAAATTGGAACTGGTTGAGCGCAATGGAGAATTGCAATTGGAAGGCGAAATAACAGATTATACTGTTTCGCCGGTAGCTATACAAGGAAACGAAACAGCAGCTCTTAACCGACTTACTATCAAGGTTATGGTGCGCTATTCCAATACTTTAGACGATAAACAAAGCTTTGAGCAGAGTTTCTCCGCTAACAAAGATTATGCTGCCTCGGTAAGTTTACCATCCATCGAAACCCAATTAGTCTCGGAGATTTCGACCATGTTAGTTGAAGATATTTTTAACAAAGCGTTAGTGAATTGGTGATTATTTGTTCAGAATTAAAATATGTATATTTTTGCAGAGCAGAATTTTGGAAAACCTACTTTAATTAGAGACAAATGATAGATTAGCATAAACCTATAAGTCAGAAAATGAAAGAAATACTGAATAAAATAAGCACGAGAAATACGTTAACGCAAGTTGATTATCAACATCTGCAATCAACCGTAGAAAAATTTCCATGGTATAGTTTTGCACATCATTTTTTGGCACGAGCAGCATTTCAACAAAATAAAAAAGAATTTGCTCTAATTATCAACAAAGCAGCACTTTATAGCCCTAACAGAGAGAAACTGTTTGATTTTATAACAACGATGCCCTCCGCAACAGAATCAACAGCCAAAACCGAAAGCAAATCGGAGGAACAAGGCAGAATCAAGCCCCAGTACGAATCAAAAACACAAAACCAAACAGAAATTGAAGGTTCAGAGATCAAGAAAGTAGAAACCCCGATTGAATCATTACCGGAAGAACTGGTCATTGAGTCTGAATCGCTGAACCAACCAGAAGAAAGCGAACAAACAGTTGAATACCAGAGCTCTGAGAAAAAAGAAGAACCTGTTCGCTTAACAAACATCGTTGAGCAAGAAACGCCACAGCCCATTAAACCTCTTACCAATGAAAATGGTGAAGAAATAACCTCTCGTGAGCAACTTCGCGAAACTGTGCGGCAGGAGCTGCAACGAATAGAGGAAGAGCGAAAAAAGAGTTTTGTTTTCTCAAAAGATCAAGCTGAACAAGTTGCTGCTAACCAATCCGAAACTCCCATCAATCCACATAAAGATAAATCGAAGATTGTGGAAGAATTTATCAAAAACAAACCTTCCATTCAACCACCAGCCGATGGTCCTTACGACGATACCCTGCGATTAGCAAAAGAAAGCCTCGAAGAACACTATGACTTTGTTTCCGAGACACTTGCAGAAATTTATTTCAAACAAAACAATCCGGAAAAAGCCAAAAAAATATACGAACAATTAATTTTAAAACTTCCAGAAAAAAAGCTTTACTTTGCAGCCCGAATTAAGGAAATAGAAGATAATAGTAAAATTTAAAATAATGGGAATATATTATTTAATTACAATTCTGATTTTTATCGTTTGTATCTTATTGATTTTAGTAGTTTTAGTGCAAAATTCAAAGGGCGGCGGATTAAGCTCAACTTTTGCATCTTCCAATCAGGTTTTAGGCGTAAAAAAGACTGCCGACTTTCTCGAAAAGTCAACGTGGACTTTAGCTATCACACTTTTAGTGCTTACGTTATCGACCATTTTTGTAATTCCGAGATCTAATCCATCCGGAACTAAAATGAGCACCCAAGAAATCCTTGAATCAAATCAGCAAGCTGCTCCTATCAATTATAATCCGGAAGTATCGAAACAAGCTGCCGATGGACAGTCACCAAGCCAAGCGCAAGATTTGCCTGAATAGTCATATCTTACAATTATAAAAATGTCAGAATGTCACCACGTTCTGACATTTTTTTATTCCCGAAAATGATTATAGAAACCTAATATTCAACACATTGAAGCTATGGCAATGGCAAAAAGATTTATGTCATTTATTTGGCATAAAATTCGACAAAGCCGCGACCGGAAATTACATGTTTAATTTAAATAATATCTAAATATGAGCACTACAATTAAGCCATTAGGGACAAGAGTCCTGATAGAGGTTTCAGAGTCGGAAGTAAAAACTGCTTCAGGCCTAATAATTCCGGACTCAGCAAAAGAAAAACAACAAAAAGGAACCGTTGTAGCTGTAGGAAAAGGAACAGAAAGTGAAAAAATGGAAGTAAAAACCGGAGATACGGTTCTTTTTGGAAAGTACGCCGGAACTGAAGTTGAAGACAACGGAAAAAAGTATTTAATTCTCAACCAATCCGATATTTTGGCTATAATTTAATAGTCTGAATACTAATCGGTTTTAATTGAAAAGAATAAAATTTTAGAAAAATCAATGTATAATTATAAAAATTAACAGACAATGGCAAAAGAGATTAAATTTGAAATGGAAGCTCGCGACCTTTTAAAGAAAGGTGTAGATGAATTAGCAAATGCAGTTAAAGTTACTTTAGGCCCCAAAGGTCGTAATGTGGTAATCGAGAAATCGTTTGGTGCACCACAAATCACCAAAGACGGAGTGACGGTAGCTAAAGAAATAGAATTGGAAAACCCATTTGAGAATATGGGTGCTCAGATGGTTAAAGAAGTTGCTTCAAAAACCAATGATGACGCTGGTGATGGAACCACAACTGCTACCGTTTTAGCTCAATCCATAATCACAGTTGGTTTGAAAAACGTAACTGCTGGTGCCAACCCTATGGATCTTAAAAGAGGTATCGACAAAGCAGTTTTAAAGGTTATTGAAAGCATCAAAGGTCAATCGCAAGTGATTGGAAATGATAACAATAAAATCAAACAAGTTGCTTCTATTTCAGCTAACAACGATATGTTTATTGGAGAATTGATTGCAGAAGCAATGGCTAAGGTTTCCAATGAAGGTGTTATTACCGTTGAAGAAGCTAAAGGCACCGATACTCACGTTGAAGTTGTTGAAGGAATGCAATTCGACCGTGGTTATATCAGCCCCTATTTTATTACCGACACCGAGAAAATGGAAGCCGTTTTGGATAATCCTTACATTCTGCTTTACGACAAAAAAATAAGCACAATGAAGGACTTACTTCCAATCTTAGAACCAGCTGTTCAATCGGGTCGTCCCTTGTTAATTATCGCAGAAGACGTTGAAGGCGAAGCTCTTGCTACACTTGTTGTAAACCGTTTACGCGGTTCGTTGAAAATTGCTGCTGTAAAAGCTCCAGGTTTTGGCGACAGACGTAAAGAGATGTTGGAAGATATAGCCATACTCACAGGCGGAATGGTTATCAGCGAAGAAAAAGGAATGAGACTCGATGGCGCTACACTCGATATGTTAGGCATTTGTGAAAAGATTGTAATTAATAAAGATAATACAACCATTGTTAATGGTAACGGAGCTAAAGATGCCATCGAAGCACGCGTTAAACAAATCAAAGCTCAAATTGAGATTACAACCTCTGACTACGATCGTGAAAAACTTCAAGAGCGCTTAGCTAAACTTGCCGGTGGAGTTGCCGTTCTTTATGTAGGTGCAGCCAGCGAAGTGGAAATGAAAGAGAAGAAAGACCGTTTTGAAGATGCTTTGTCGGCAACACGTGCTGCTGTTGAAGAAGGAATTATTCCCGGTGGTGGTGTAGCTTTCATTCGTGCTATCGATAGCTTAGCCGATTTGAAGGGTGAAAACGAAGACGAAGAAATTGGAATTCAGATAGTTCGCAGAGCAATTGAAGAGCCTCTACGTCAAATTGTGGAGAATGCCGGAAACGAAGGATCGGTTGTTGTTCAAAAAGTTCGTGAAGGAAAAGGCAGCTTTGGATTCAATGCACGCACAGAAAAATATGAAGACCTTTTTGAAGCAGGTGTAATCGACCCAACAAAAGTTACCCGTATTGCTCTTGAAAACGCAGCTTCAATCGCAGGTATGCTTTTGACCACCGAATGTGTAATTGCTGAGAAGAAATCGGACAAACCTGAGCCAGCAATGCCCGGAGGAATGGGCGGAATGGGTGGCGGAATGGGAATGATGTAAGATTCTCTCTTTAAAAACCATAAAGAATAAGCTCATGCAATCGCATGGGCTTTTTTTATTTTGGTATTCAATTATTTATTTAACTAACTTTGCCATAGTTTTACTAAATACAAATCATGCAACGAATCATCAGAAAAACCATTTCGCGGCTCAGTATTTTCTACAATCATATCGAAAATTATTGGCATGGCGACCAAAACCATCGAATTCTCGGAAGCCTAATTTTTTTTATTTTTCTATTCAGTTTAGGATTGATTCATCTAAATCGTTTAGGACTAATCCATTCATTTATAGCTGAATACGTTCCTACAAACTATTTTGCCGCTATTGTAATAAGTTTCTGGATTCTGTTAATCTTCGAAATCTTTTCCTTAATTTTTATTCTTCCGGCATCGGTATCAAGTTCAATGGTAAAACAATTTGAAATCTTCTCTCTAATCCTTCTTAGAGATGTATTTAAAAGCATCGAAAAATTTTCGGAAATTGAAAATTGGGCCAACTTGAGCACCTATTTTTATCCAATGGTTTTTGATGCCGTTGGCGCATTATTGATTTTTATTGGAATTTATCACATTAAAAGGCTGCAATTGCATAAAAATATCACTGCTAATCAGGATAAACAAAATCAGTTTATTGAGATTAAAAAGGTTCTATCATTGATTTTAACCGGAATCTTTATCGGAATAATAATATTCGACACTTTTCTTTTTATTAATCAATCCAATGTATTTCAATTGTTTACGCTATTCTATTCGGTGATGATATTTTTTGATGTAATGATTGTGATTATTTCTCTTCGATATAACCTATCCTATATGGTACTTTTCAGATATTCGGCATTTACGATTGCAACAATACTATTACGAATTTCACTAACAGCCCCTGCTATGTATAAAGCGTTAATAGGAGTATCATCCGTTGCGTTTATTTATTTACTTACCATGTATTATTCTAAGTATATGCGTGATTTTCAAAGCGCTAAAAACTAATTATTGCAATTCGGCAATTCGGTCGGCGGGTTCAGCCCAAACCGCTTTTCGATTTCGCACCACAATTGGACGTTTTAGTAGTTTAGGATGCTTAATCAAAACATCAATCCATTCATCGTTAGTAAAGGTTTTACCCTTAAAGTGTTTTTTGTACTCTTCCTCTTGTTTGCGAACTAAGAATTCAGCATTAACACCTAATTTGGAGACAATATCCACCAAATCATCATGAGACAAAGGTTCTTCAAGATATTTTACTATTTCAAATGTTAATCCATTATCCTCCAAATACTTCAGCCCTTCCCTGCTTTTTTTGCAGCGAGGATTATGATAAATTTTATACATAATTTAATATTTCTAAAGTTTAATCTCAACCAAAATTGTAAAACAAAATTAGTCAATAATTTATCATCGAATTACTAATTTTAAAAAACTCTTCTTTTATTTTTTGGGATTTAAAAAAGGTCTTTTAAATGGAGGAGATGATTAACCTGATATTTGCAAAAATCACAAAAAGGCTCCTGATGATGATTAACAAAGATGGCTTCCATTCCAATATCCGTTGCGCCTTGAATATCCACAATGGGGTCGTCTCCAATCATAACCGACTCATCAACAGTTGCTTCAGCCATTTCCAAAGCTTTGCGGAAAATCTCCGGCGAAGGTTTTTTCCATCCCACTTCTTCCGAAATTATCAACGCCGTAAAATATTTTCGCAAATCAGAATACTGCAATTTAACATGTTGAACCTCAGGAAATCCGTTGGTAATAATATGTAAATTATAGTTGCCCTTCTTTAAATAACTTAAAATTTCGTGTGTTCCTTCAAACAAGGCAGTTTTCGTGGGGCTTATCCTAATGTAGCGTTGTGCAATATCGTAAGCAAGTTGCCGATTATTAATCTTGAACGAAAGTAAAGTCTGATGAAAACGCTCCACATTCAGAAAATCTTTAGAGATAATTCCTTCGCGATACTCATCCCAAAGATGATCATTGATGCTCCGATAGGTTTCTAATGCCTGTTCAAAATCCTGAACACCAAGCTGTTGAAGATTAAATAATTGAAAAATATCTTTAAAAGTATCGACCGAATTTGTTTCAAAATCCCATAGTGTGCGATCCAAGTCGAAAAACAAATGCTTCTTTGATGCCAACATAATATCACTGTTTTGCGCAGCGAAAGTAGGCCTTTAAAGACCTGAGCCACGACTATCAGGATAATAGTTTTTCAGGTTTTCAATTGAAATAATACAAAACAACAACTCTATTTTTCCCTTTTCCAGTCCGACTCTTCCAAATTAAATAGCACTTCAACCGATGTATTAAGCACAGCAGCCAATTTCAAACTCAATAGCGTTGAAGGAATATACTTTCCTGCTTCGATTGCAATAATGGTCTGACGACTTACTTCAACTTTCTCAGCCAATTCTTGTTGCTTCAAATCGGCTATAACTCTGAATATCTTCAACTTATTTATCATTTAACTTCCTTTCCCTTAAAAACAAAATCCAATTGAATCTAATAATAAAAATGATAATTACGGTGAACATATTGTAAACCATAACCTGCAAAAAAGGTATGCCCGAAATTAATAAGATAGACAAAATTAAAACTGCAGAATTAATATACACAGCCCATAATAGCGACTCCAAACGAATTTGTGCGATGTACTCATCTTCGATTCTATGCTTTGTAAATCCGGTCAAAATGCCACCGACAAGAATTCCGATACTTAAAATTTCATCGGTTAAATTATTTTTACTCTGTCCAAAAAAATTATCCTTTATCAAACTAAAATCTTGAATTTCCAATATTTGCAATCCATTGCTATCGAAAACAAGATATAATATCCCACCAATGAGCGAAATCACAAATAAAACTACTCCCGGGATTTTCAACGAGTGAGGAAAAAGATAACGTGCCATAATTTTAAATTTAAATGTTAATACTAAAACAACGGCACAAATGTATGGTTTATTTTACCTTGTGTAAATTTTATTTTACTTTATGTAAATTATATTTTACTTTAATTATTTTTCTTCAGAAATAGAGAAACCTCCGGAAACCACAAATTTCAATGCTTCTTGAGGTTTAATATTAAGCTTAGTTACATTTTTAGCCGGCACGATGTAAACGGTGCCTGCAACACTAAAGGAATATGGCATATAAACAGAAACCTTTGCCCCTTCAACACCAAGCTCTTTGAGATTATTTTGCGTTACAAATCCAATTTGCTCTAAATCAATGTTCTCGGAAAGTTTTACTAAGACAGGCTCTGTAAATTTCTTTTTATTTCCAACAAAAACCGACATCAAATCCTTAATAGCATTGTAAACCATTTTTATAATCGGAGTTCTATCAATCAATTTCCCAAAATACTTAAACAAAGGACTTGATATAAAAAAGGAGCCCAGAAAACCAACAACAGTGATTAGACCCACCAGAGTAAGCAAACCCAAACCGGGCACATCAAACTCAAAAACAGTATCTATTTTCTGAAAAATAACCACAAGGATAAAACCTGTTAGACCTATTGGCAAAAGATACAATAATCCTTGTCCGAAATAAACCAAGAACTGATGCCAAATTATTTTAATAATTCTTTTCATAAGATAAAACGTAGAAGATTTAAATATGTATGAATAGGATAGTTTGCAAAACTACGTATTAAGTAAAGTCTAAAAAAAATATTTTGTGGGCAGTTGTAACAAAGTAAACCTCCCCGCGTCACATTGAAGCAAACCCTCCAAAACAAGAAAGAGGTTTGTTCTCAACATCCCACCAATTTAGTGTTATTTGTGCTAAAAGTCCCCTTCGAGGGACTTTTTTTTTATTATTTGATGACTGATAAAGATTGGTTTAAAAGATTTCCAAAAAATTCGGTACTTTGCGACCTGTTTAAATATATTGAAATAAGATAATGAAAGCAAAGACAATCAAAGAGTTAATTGCCGGTGAGGATGAATTAGCGGAAGCAACAGTTAGAGGATGGGTAAGGAATCGTCGTGGCAGCAAGAATGTGGCTTTTATAGCACTTAACGATGGAAGCACATTGGAATCCTTGCAAATAGTAGTTGATTTTTCGATACTTAGCGAAGAGTCAATGAAGGGCATCAACGTTGGAGCATCCTTAGTTGCCAAAGGAGCATTAAAATTTTCACAGGGAGGTAAGCAGCGTTTTGAATTGATGGCCACCGAGATTCAACTTCTTGGGTCGGCTGATCCGGAGAAATATCCCCTTCAACCCAAAAAGCATTCCTTAGAGTTTTTGCGTGAAATAGCGCATCTACGATTCCGAACCAATACTTTTAGCGCAATTAACCGCATCAGACACAATTTGATTTTTGCCATACACCAATACTTCAACAACCAAGGTTTTTACAATATTCACACACCGATTATCACAGCGTCAGATGCTGAGGGTGCAGGAGAAATGTTTCGCGTAACCACACTTTCCGACATCAAGCCGCCATTAACGGAAGAAGGCAAAGTGAATTATCGTGAAGATTTCTTTGGCCGTCCGACTAATTTGACCGTCTCCGGCCAGCTTGAAGCTGAGTTAGCCGCATTAGCGCTTGGCAAGGTTTATACTTTCGGACCCACTTTTAGAGCTGAAAATTCCAATACCACCCGACATCTCGCCGAGTTTTGGATGATTGAACCTGAGGTTGCTTTTTATGATTTAAACGACAATATGGACCTGGCCGAAGACATGCTAAAACATGTTATTCAATATATCCTCGACAACTGTCGCGAAGATTTGGAGTTTTTAAGCAATCGTCAGCAAGAAGAAGAAAAAACAAAAAAAGCCGAGGAAAAATCCATGGAGCTTATCGAAAAATTGCTTTTTGTTGCAAATAATGATTTTGAGCGGGTTACGTACACCCAAGCCATTGATATTTTGAAAAATTCCAACCCTAATAAGAAGAAGAAATTTGAATATATCATCGAAGAATGGGGCGCAGACTTACAAAGTGAACACGAGCGATATTTAGTTGAAAAGCACTTTAAAAAGCCGGTAATTCTGACCGACTATCCGAAAGGAATTAAAGCGTTTTATATGCGTGTGAATGACGACGACAAAACAGTCAGAGCTATGGATATCTTATTCCCCGGAATTGGTGAAATTGTTGGAGGTTCGCAAAGAGAAGAAAGATATGAAGTTCTGCTCTCCAAAATGAAAGATATGAATATTCCGGAAGAAGAAATGTATTGGTATCTCGATACCAGAAGATTTGGCACAGTTCCTCATAGCGGATTTGGTCTTGGTTTTGAGCGACTTATGTTGTTTATAACGGGCATGGGAAATATTCGCGATGTAATTCCATTCCCTCGTTTTCCAAAATCAGCAGAGTTTTAAAAGATTTGATATTTCAATGAGATTAGTTGTTAATTTGCAAACAATTTAGAATCATCGACTATGTTAACCCAAAAGCTACAACAGAAATTACAACAAAAGTTGTCGCCGCAACAAATTCAATTAATGAAATTGTTGCAAGTGCCGACTGTAGCTTTAGAGCAAAGGATAAAGCAAGAAATTGAAGAAAATCCTGCACTTGAAGACGTTTCCGATTCTGACGACGACTATTCCGATGATTTGGATAACGAATATGAAAACGACGACACCGACACCAATTCGGATGACGAGTTTGATTTAGAAGATTATATGGACGAAGACGACCTGCCTGATTATAAATATCAAATCAATAATCAAGGAAAAGATGAGGAAGATCGTTCTATCCCATACGCAGGAGGCAAAACATTTCATGATTTAGTATATTCGCAATATCATCTAAAAAACATTACAGAACGTCAACGAATTATTGGCGATTTCATCATTGGAAACTTGGACGATTCGGGCTATTTGCAGCGAGATTTAGAAGCAATGGTTGATGATTTTGCCTTTACTCAAAACCTTATAACCGATGTTGACGAAATTGAAACTGTTTTAAAAATTGTTCAAACGCTTGATCCGTCAGGAATTGGAGCAAGAAGTTTGCAAGAATGCCTTGAAATACAACTGCTTCAAGTCGATGAACCTGACGAAACAATTGATGTGGCGTTGAACATCATACAGAATTATTTCGATGAATTCAGCAAAAAGCATTACGATAAAATCATTAAAAAGTCGGGGATAACTGAAGAAGAGTTGAAAGATGGCATAAATGAAATCTTGAAATTGAATCCTAAACCGGGTAACTCATTGAGCGAGACCATAAAAGTGAATCATTTTATCACCCCTGATTTTTTAGTTAGCAGCGATGACAACGGCCTGACTTTAAGTCTTAACAGCAAGAATGCACCAGACCTCAACATTAGCAGGTCGTATAAAGACATGCTTGAAACATACACTAAATCAAAAGTTAAGGATAAAAAGCAAAAAGAAGCCGTACTTTTTATAAAACAAAAAATCGATTCGGCAAAGTGGTTCATAGATGCTATTAAGCAACGGCAGCAAACCCTTTTAATGACAATGGAGGCAATCTTGAATCACCAGTCTGAGTATTTCAAAACAGGTGATGAAACCATGCTTAAACCAATGATTCTTAAAGATATAGCTGAATCAATCGGCATGGATATTTCGACAGTTTCAAGGGTTGTCAACAGTAAATATGTTCAAACAAATTTTGGCACCTTTCCATTAAAAAGCTTCTTCAGTGAGTCGATGACAAATACAGAAGGAGAAGAAGTTTCGACTCGAGAAATTAAGAAAATCCTTATGGACGTTATTGAATCGGAAGACAAAAGACATCCAGTGATTGATGAAAAGCTCATGGACATTCTCAAAGAAAAAGGCTATAATATTGCTCGAAGAACGGTGGCCAAATACAGAGAACAATTAGGCATTCCTGTTGCACGAATGCGAAAAGAACTCTAATTTATGATTAAATTAATCGCAAAATTCGTCTCCATTATTTTGCATCCGATACTCATTCCGGTTTATCTCTTGGCGCATAGTCTTTTTCTGCCAGTATATTCTATGCAGCGCTACAATCAAGAGTTCAAATTATATTTGATTAGTTATATCATTGCCGTAACGGTAATCCTGCCGCTTGTATCGCTTTGGCAACTTAAAAAATTTGCGGTTATCGACAGTTTGCAAATCTCCAATCAAAAACAAAGGCCACTGCCCTATCTGCTTATGATAGTCTTATATTCCTTCTCGGCCATTTCATTAAGCAGCATTCAAGGTATTCATTACTTAATAATTTTATTATTTGCCATATCAGCAATTACCGTTTTGCTGTTGGTAATCATAAATTATCGAATCAAAATTTCGGCACACGCGGCTGGAGTTTCCATGACCCTGCCATGGTTCATGCTGATTTATATCACTTTTAACCTAAACACCGGTATTTATATGATTCTTTCCTTTATTACCTTAGGATTAGTAATGAGTTCGCGGCTTGTACTTAAAGCGCATAGCCAAAAGGAAGTTTGGTTAGGAGCTGCCATTGGGTTTTTGATGCTAACCGCTATTTTAATTATATAAATCATGTAAATATTTTATCAACTATTCAAAATATCGTTATTTTTGTACACTATTTATTAACCATAAATTAAAACACATGAGAAAACTTACTTTTACAATTATCGGATTAATGTTGTTTTTTGCAGCTAATAGTCAGTCATTTAGCGCAAATATGGATTCTGACCCAAATCCATCAAACAACACCAATATGAAATCATCCTCCAAGGGGGCTTGGACTGTCCAATTTACGCACCATGTCTATGCCTCCGGAATGGCAGGTTGCGAAACAGACGGTTCATACTTCTATGTAACAAAATGGAATGGTGACTCCATATACAAATACAATTTGCAAGGCACATTAGTATCGGGTTTTACAATTCCAGGAGTAACCGGATTGCGCGATTTAGCATTCGACGGCACTTATTTTTATGGAGGAAAAGCTTCCACTGTAATTTATAAAATGGATTTCAACTCAACCCCTCCAAGCCTTGTTTCATCTATCACTTCACCAGTTAATGTTAGAAATATTTGCTACGATCCTGCAGCGAATAACAATGATGGTGGATTCTGGGTTGGTGACTGGAGCACTGATTTAAAACTTGTTAGCAGAACAGGAACAACCCTTAGCACTATTGCTTCTACTTCCCATGGTTTGAATTCGACTTATGGTACAGCGTACGATGATATTACACCCGGTGGTCCATTTATTTGGGCAATTTCTGCAACTTCTGCCGAAAATACCACTATTCGTCAAATTAAAGTTTCCACCGGAACTCAAACAGGTATTGCACATGATGCTACAACTGATATTACCGTTGCCGGAAATCTTGGTGGCGGATTATGGATACAGCCAAATATTGTTGGCTCTACCGTAACTTTAGGCGGTTTGATTCAAAACAGCATCATTTTCGGTTACGATTTAGCATCGGTTATTCCTGATTCTTTCGACTTAGCAGTAAATAATCTTGACGTAGGAGCTTTAGTTCCATTAAACCAGAATGTGGACATAAAAGGTCAAATCAAAAATTTCGGACTCATGCCTATTACTTCCTTCAACTTATATTATTCTGTTGATGGTGGAACACCTGTAGTACAGAATGTTACCGGTGTTAATATTGCCAGCATGGGAACTTATAATTATAATCATTCTACGCCATGGACTCCAACAGCAGGTTCTCATACAATCCATGTATGGACAGCCAATCCAAATGGAGTACCTGATCAGTTTACCGGAAACGACACCCTAACCGCAAACACAGTAGCTTACGATCCAACATCAAGCGTTCCAAGAGTTGTGCTCATGGAAACATTCACCAGTTCCACTTGCGCACCTTGCGTAAACGGTAACATTGTGATTCAGAATATTTTAGACGCTAATGTCGGAAAATGGGCCTGTGTAAAATATCAAATGTCATGGCCAGGAACCGGTGATCCATACTATACTGCCGAAGGGGGTACAAGACGTAATTTTTATGGAGTAAGCTCTGTTCCCCACCAATATATCGACGGAGGTTATGATGGAAATTCCTCTTCAGCAACTCAAGCTGATTTCGATGCTGCTTATAATACACCTGCTTTTGTTGGTTTAGAAGCTACCATGGTTATCGACACAAATACACATCATTTAAATGTTGGTGTAACTGTCGATCCTAAAATGTCGTTGCCAGCCACTACAAAGCTTCATGTTGCGATTGTTGAACAAAGGACTACCAAAAATAAAAAGTCGAATGGAGAAACGGAATTCTTCTGGGTAATGAAAAAAATGCTCCCAAATGCTTCAGGAACAACTGTTCAAGGACCTGCAAATACTCCAATAAATGAGTATTTTGGCTATACCTTCCAAGGCAACTATCGTCTTCCATCGGATGCAACAACACCAATCAACCATGCCACTGAGCATTCGGTTGAAGGATTTTCAGATTTAACCGTTGTATGCTGGGTGCAAGATAACAACACAAAAGTTGTTCATCAAGCTGCTATTGGAAGTGTTTATCTTGGTATTGCCGAAAACTATCGCGAAGACTTGATTTCTTCTTACTTCCCAAATCCTGCTACAGATAATGTAAATTTCACTTTCAATCTGGATCAAGCTCAAGTTGTTGAAGTATCCATCATTAATAACATGGGACAAGAAGTGCGTAAAGTTAATCTTGGAATGGTAAATTCAGGTTCACAACAAGTTACAATCGATGTTAACGACCTTAGCGAAGGCATTTACTACTTTAAGTTTTTCTTAAACAATGCAATCTATACTAAACCGGTAATGGTAAAATAAAGAACTGATAATCAATTAAAAGACCATCTGAAGAGGTGGTCTTTTTTTT
>JAFGWF010000222.1 GCA_016937295.1 Bacteroidales bacterium | reverse complement strand
GGATTGTAAGGGATTGTAAGGGATTGTAAGGGGTTGTAAAGGATTGTAAAGGATTGTAAAGGGTTGTAAAGGGTTGTAAGGGATTGTAAGGGATTGTAAGGGGTTAGAGTTTGTGATTTGTGATTTTTAACTCCATTGCAAAAAATCAGTTCGAATCTGTATATTTTTTTGGGATTAATTGCGCGAAAAAGAATTTTAAGTTAACCTCAAACAGCCAAATAAAATTTACATTTGCCGATGAATTTTTTATTGTGAATTTATTAACTATAGCATTTCAAACATGGACTTAATTGCAAAAATCAAACAGAGTGCCAGAGAGTTAAACAAACGCATCGTTCTTCCTGAAGGCGAATCGGAGCGGACTCTACTTGCAGCCGACAAAATTATCAGCGAAAGTTTAGCCGAAGTTTTAATCATTGGCAACGAGGATAAAATACACCAAATGATTACTGAGCTTCAATTGCGGAATATGGATTCAGCCGAAATCATCGACCCTCAAAACAATAAATACCGAGCCGAGATGATTGACCTGCTTTTGGAAATCAGAAAAGAAAAAGGCCTCACCTATAATGAAGCTCATATCCTTTCGGCTCAGCCTCTCTACATGGGACCACTTTTAATCAAATTGGGTTATGCCGACGGCGAAGTGAGTGGAGCAGAAAATTCCACCGGAGATGTGCTACGTCCGGCTTTCCAGATAGTGAAAACAGCTCCCGGCTCATCCGTGGTAAGCGGAGCCTTTTTGATGGTTTTGCCTGATGGTCGTTATGGCGAAAATGGCCTTTTAGTTTTTGCAGACTGCGCCGTCAATCCTGACCCTACCGCCCAACAGTTGGCCGAAATAGCCATTTCATCGGCCATCACCGCCAAAAATATTGCAGGAATTGAGCCCCGTGTTGCCATGTTGAGCTTCAGCACCAAAGGCAGCGCTTCTCATCCGATGGTTGACAAGGTTGTGGAAGCTACAAAGATTGTAAAAGAAACCCATCCTGAAATTCTCATTGATGGCGAAATGCAAGCCGACGCTGCCATTATCGAAGCCATTGGACAGAAAAAAGCACCCGGAAGTAAAATCGCCGGTCGCGCTAATGTGCTGGTTTTCCCCGACTTAAACTCCGGAAATATTGGTTACAAATTAGTTCAACGCATGGCAAATGCCGAGGCTATCGGACCGGTTTTGCAAGGAATGGCAGCGCCAATCAACGACCTCTCGCGCGGCTGTAGCGTTGATGATATTGTAAATTTAGTAGCAATCACTGCTAATCAATCTAAATAAAGTATTTTCTTAAAACCTAAAATAATGATAGAAGAAAAATTAGACGACTATGCTCTGGGAAAATCGTCAGGGCAAAAAATCAAAAAGATAAAAGCCGGAATTGTTGGCTGCGGAAGCATGGGACAAGAAATTGCCATACTCATTGCCAAAGCCGGAATAGAAGTTTCTTTTGTTGAAGTTTCGGAAGAAAAAATTCAAGAGTCTCTTAAGTCCATCGAAAAAACTATCGACAATATCATTGAGCGTTGGGGCATGACTTCCGGCGATAAAAGATCGATTATGTCGCGTATAAGTGGAAGCACCAATTACGACATCCTGAGCGATTGTTCGATTGCTATTGAGGCTATTAACACGAAAAAGTGGGTTCCCAATCAACCGGTTCGTAAAGAAGTTTTCAAGAATATTGAGCAAGCAGTTTCCAACGATTGCATCATTGCTTCAAACGCCAGCACGGTAGTTATCAGCGACTTAAGCGTAGTACTCGACAATCCTACAAGGGCAATCGGGGTACACTTCATCGCTCCTACTTTAAAAACCGAAATCATAGAAATCAACCGTTGCCGAAACACGTCAAAAGCGACCGTTGAGTTTACCAAGAAATTTGCAGCAACCATTGGAAAAGATGTGGTTGAAATCATGGGTTCACCGGGAAATATCAGCACACGGATTATTGTGGCTATGATTAACGAAGCTTGTACCTTATTAATGGAAGGCGTGGCAGAGGTTGCCGACATCGACACCACCATGATGCAAGGATATGGCCTTCAGTTTGGGCCATTTGCCTTAGCCGACAGAATTGGCCTCGACAAGCTAACTAAGTGGATGGAAGGACTTTACAACGAGTATGGCGATGTAAAATATAAAACCAGTCCGTTGATACGCCGTATGGTTCGCGCCGGAATGCTCGGCCAAAAAGTGGGCGAAGGTTTTTATATGTATAAACCTGATGGCACCCGATATAGTAAAACAGGACCGGTTAGAACTCTGGGTCATTAATCCAACATTTTTTGAATTTAAAACTATAGACAAATGAAAATATTAATTCTCAATTGCGGCAGTTCGTCCATAAAATATCAGCTTTTCGATATGGAAAATAATGAGCAACTGTTGGCAAAAGGTATTGTAGAAAAAATCGGACTTCTTGGAAGTTTTATCAAAAACACCCGCAACGATGGCGATGAAGTGAAACTTGTTGGTGATATTTTTGACCATCAGCAGGGAATCGAATATGTTTTAGGATTGCTTACCTCCAAAACCCACGGCAGCATCAAAAGCATGGACGAATTGAAAGCGGTTGGTCATCGTGTGGTTCATGGTGGTGAAGCGTTCAACGGCAGCGTATTTATTTCGGATGAAGTTATCAAAACTATGGAAGAATGTGTTGACCTTGCGCCACTGCACAATCCACCGAATTTGAAAGGTATTTATGCCATCAAAGAACTGCTCCCAAATGTGCCTCAAGCCGGCGTTTTCGATACTGCATTCCACCAAACCATGGAGGCTCAAGCATATATGTACGCCATTCCGTATTCCCTTTATAAAAAATATGGCATTCGTAAATATGGCTTCCACGGCACAAGTCACCGCTATGTTTCGGCAAGAGCTGCCGAAATCTTGAACAAAGACATTAAAGATTTGAAAATCATCACTTGCCATCTTGGCAACGGTGCTTCGATTGCGGCTATAAAAAACGGAAAATCGGTGGATACCACAATGGGACTGACTCCCGTAGAAGGGTTGATGATGGGCACACGTTCGGGCGACTTCGACATAGGCGCGCTCACTTATATCATGCAAAAGGAAGAAATCGACTTGAATGCAACCAACACTTTGATTAACAAGCAGAGTGGCGTTCTTGGTGTTTCGGGGGTGAGCTCCGATATGCGTGAAGTTGAAGAAGCCGCTGCAAATGGCAATGAAAGAGCCAAACTTTCTTTGGAAATGTATAACTATCGCGTAGTCAAATACATAGGAGCTTATACGGCGGCTATGGGTGGGCTCGACGTTTTAGTTTTCACAGGTGGAATTGGCGAGAATGCCGACAAAATGCGTTTAGAAATTCTAAACAATTTTGCCTATCTAAACCTCCTTCCTGATGCCGAAATCAATAAAGGCCTTCGCGGTAAAGAAGCCATCATCACCAAACCCGAATCTTCGGTGATTGCTATGGTGGTGCCAACAAATGAAGAGTTGGTGATTGCTCGCGATGCCTACCAAATTGTGACAAATCTCTAAGCACAAATAACCGGATATAGAAACCTGTCAATTGCAAAATTGATGGGTTTTTTTCTGTAAAAAGGGATAATATTTACAGTAAGCAATTTCAGAAAATGGAACACGGATAGCACGGATTTTTTTTAGATTATCGATAATCCGGAGAAACCAGTCGAATCCGTGTCATCCGTGTTCAACACCATAAAAACCTTGATGATTAAAAAAATAAGTAACCCCTTGAACACTTTAACCTATTTAAAATACAGCACGAATAGAGGCAAATCATAAAATCCGTATTTGGCAGCCATTTCAATTTGAAAAATTAATGAAAAATTCATGGATTTAATTGACTATTTGGAAAAATACTTCTACTTTTGACGGTTTATTATCCGAGTTTTGTTCTTGAAGTTCAAAACCAATTTGATAATCTAAACTTTCACACGTTGACTGAATATACGAATTTTCACTCTGAAGAGGAATTACTTAACAGTTTTACCCAACAAATCACCATTTTTTGATGAAAAACATTGGTTATATTTCTTTAGTCTTCATTATGATTATCTCATTGATATTCACATTGTTGATAAAGCAAATAATTCATAAAAGCCAATTTGAACCATACCAGCTTGTCTTAGATTCGACATGGGCAAAAACACCCGAAAATCAGGAGTACCTTGTGGATATTGATGATGATTGGCATCAAGAGAAAATCCTGCATCGCAACATCAATCAATCCGGTCATTCTCTTGAATTTATCAATAATGCCGGCCTGCCTGAAGTTCATATTTTCGACAAGAATGAATTTTTCATCAGTAAATACCTGAAATTTCATGACGTGAACAAGGATTCTTTAAAAGATGTGCTTTTCGTAACCGTCATCAACAGGATAGCCTATTTAAACATTATCAACTACCCCATGGAAGGGCATTCGGGATCAATAATGGGCAATGTCAGCAAAATCAGGATTGACAGCATCAGCAAATACAACACCCTTCCGGATGTGATTAATTTCGATATGGCTTTCGGGAAATCTGAAATTTTCTTCGATCTTCAGGCCGGCTACTCGGCCAATCCACGCAATGTCTATAGCTACAACCTTCGCACTGATAAACTCATCAAAACATCGAAAAATAGTATTGTAAACCAGAAACTTGAGCTGGCTGACATAGGTGAAAAAAACTATCTGCTTGCAGCAAATGTGATTGCTTCGGGCAATACCGTTTCACCGAAAATATTAGAGCTGCTCCGAAACTCAAAGGATAAAGACACACTTAGGTTTTATGAAATATTAAAGCACCACGTTTACAGCTATGGCGACTTTTCATCCTACATATTGCTTTACACCGACCAGCTTGATTTTGCTTTTCCACCGGTGGAATATGAAGGCTGGACAAATTATACCAAATCAGGATTTATGGAAATTGATGGGGAAAAGCATATTGTTTCCCTGACCAACACCACCGAGGGAGATTCTAATAAAAGGCTTGTTACGATTTGTAATCTCCAAGGCGCGGTAATACATCATATTTCGCACTCGGGACAGTACAACGCTGTTTTTTCAGTTAACGACAAAATTGTGCTTTCCACCAACAACGCCCTGCACATAAAATCAAACCGGCTTGCACCGATTCTTGAAATTTCTGACTTAACCCATAGCGCCGGATTTTTCGACATCGATGCTGAAGGGGAGAGTGAGTTTATTGCCTTCCGTAATAATGAAATGGTCGTTTTCTCGTCCGACTTCAACCTCCTAACCTCCTTTAAAATCAGTCAGGAATTTGCCCCTTTTCCCGAAGACAATGGAATCAAACTGCTTCAAATCGGCGACAAACAAGGATTTGTTTTCAATACTCGCTTGTTTTATTACCTTTTCAGTTACCGCGAGAATCCAATGGCGATATTTAAATACCCATTTTACTTCTTGGTGTTTTTGTTTTGGTTCGGAGCACTGACCATAATCCTGAGATTAAATTCAAAAAGGATTGAAAATGAAAACCTACGGCTCGAAAAAATCATTGCAGAACGCACGCAAGAACTGCAAAACAAAAACGATAAACTTGCTTTGCAAAAGGAAGAAATTCAAAATCAAGCCCAAAAAATCAGTGAACAATACGATTATTTAGAAAAGCTCGATAGGTTCAAAGAATCGCTGACCCACGCCTTGGTTCACGATTTAAAAAATCCGCTAAGTCAGATAATGCTGAAAACCGGCAATCAAAATGTGCGCGGTGCTGCTCACAAGATGCTGCGACTCATTAGCAATATGCTCGATGTGGAAAAATATGAGCATACCGAATTCAAACTCAGCAAGAAACCCCATTCCTTGCGAAATATGCTGTATGAAGTTGTTAAAGACCACGAAATCAGCTTAAAAGAGAAAAATTTGGAATTTCGGTGTCATTGTCCCAACTACATGATTATAGTTGATAAAGAAATTTTCATGCGCATTATCGACAATTTGCTGTCGAATGCCATCCGATATTCGCCTCTAAACCAAGGCATCGATATTTTTGCGGAACAAAGTGACGACAACTCCTTCAGAATCGTTATGAGAAATTACGGAGACCCCATTCCTGAGGAGGCTTTGCCCTATATTTTTGATAAATATCGGCAGTTTGGAAAAAACGAAAGCAGCGGTTACCGCACCACAGGCTTAGGACTAACCTTCTGCAAGATGGCCATAGAAGCATTTGGCGGAACAATTGGCGTTCGGAGCGATTCTGAGGAAGGCACTGATTTTTGGTTCACCATTCCTCTTTCTTCACAAATAGTTGAAAACCATGAAAATAAATCTACCTTACGGGATGCTAAGCCCGAAATCCTGCTTTCAGAGTTGGATAAAGAACTGTTGAAAACGGCGGTGAAACAAATAAATGAATTTGAAATTTATGAGATTTCCCGTTTTCACGAAATATTAGACCCATTGAAAGAAACTTCCTCAAAAAGTGTAAATGAATGGATTTATACGCTTTATGGAGCCATTTACATTCAAAACAACGATTTATTCAATCACTTAATCAAACTCGCAGAAAATGAATAAACAAAAAATACTCATAGTTGATGATGAACCCGCAGCCTTAGAAGACATCGTAAAATGCTTTATCGATTCGCAGGAACCGTTTGAATTATTTCAGGCGCTTGATGGTGAAAAGGCATTTCAAATCGCACTAAAAGTCCAGCCTGACTTAGTGCTTGCCGATTGGGAAATGCCTGTGATGGATGGTCTGCAACTCATTGGCAAAATGCAAACTGTCGAAACTTTGCGTGATATTCCGGTGATTATGATAACCGGTTACATGTTGTTGCCCGGCGATCTCAAAACGGCAATGTCGGTAGGCGCGGTTGATTACATCCGAAAGCCCATTGAAAAAACGGAATTATTGGCGCGGACTAAAACCATGCTCCGAATTTCGACAGCCAACAAAACCATCCGCAAACAAGAGGAAGAGCGCTTGCTTATCAAACTCGAACACCAAAATAAAGAAATTGCCATTGCCGCTCTGCATTTGGCCAATTATCAAAAAAGAAACGAAGAGTTGTTGATTGAAATGAAGAAGCTTATTCCTTATCTTAATAAAGAAGGTAACGAGATTATCAGGAAAATCATCATCAATAATAAGTCGAATTATGAAAATGATTTTCTAAATGTTTTTGAATCACAATTCCGCGACATACATGCCGGCTTTTACGAACGACTCGATTTTCTTCACCCCGATTTGACGCCTACCGAAAAGAAAATTTGCACCTTTCTCAAAATGAACCTAAATACCAAAGAAATTGCTACCCTATTGATTTCAACCCCCGCTACGGTTGAAGTAACTCGCTCGAGAATCCGCAAAAAAATAGGTCTTGAGCATTTCCAAAGCCTCACCGAATATATTGCAGGAATTTAAGGCCTTTCTTCCATTTTTGATAATTGCGTTGGCGTGCAGATTATGCACAACCCTCAATGATATTCACAACTATTGCGCTGTTTCGACGGCTCTTAAGATGAGGAAAAACGGCAATTCGCCCGAATAGTTTGTAACTTTACAAGAATGGGAAAAACACGATTCCTATAACAAACCAAAATGGTTTCTAAATAAGGAATCGAACCTTCTCGTATTATTTTACTAAAAAATCACTCCTTCAATCATCACATAATCAATATGTTAAATTCGCTGCTAAGGTGTAGTTAAGGTGGTATAGAATTTTTCTAAGGTTGTTATTTTGCATTTTCCATTTTTGCTAAAGTACTTTCGCCACCGTAAATATTATGCTATGGCGAGAAATTTTGATACTAAAAAGATTAAGTCAATTTATCAAAAACCTGAGTCGGGTTCGTTGGAAAGGGAAATGGAAGACATGATTGCCCGAGAAAAAGCTAAAATCAGGATTGTGAATAAATTGGTTCAATCATATCAGAAACATCGGCATAAACCGGAAAATTAATTAGCAACATTATATTTTATAATAATACTAAAACCGAATTATGAAACATCTTACATTCAAAAAAGCTTTGCTAATGCTCGCCTTCTTATTCGTTGGCTGGAGTGCTATGGCACAATTCTCAGGTGGCACCGGAACATCAACCGACCCCTACCAAATCGCTACGCTGACCGATTTACAAACGCTTTCAACAAATAGCACCTATTGGGCAGCCGGTAAGTATTTTATCCAAACAGCCAATATCGATGCTTCCGCTACAAGCACGTGGAACGGCGGGGCAGGTTTCTCGCCTATAGGGAGCGGGGATTACCCTAATCGTTTTTCCGGTAACTACAACGGACAAAACCACCTTATTAGCGGTTTGTATATCAATTCATCTAATAACTTTGTGGGGCTGTTTGGTTATATTGATGCAGGTGTTACTATTGCCAATCTGGGACTTACCGATGTTGACGTTTCTGGTACCAGTACCAGTACCTACACATACACAGGCGGTTTTGTGGGGTACTATAATGGTGCTTCCTTGTCGAACTGCTACTGCAAGGGCAATATAAATGGAGCAAATGGCTCCAATAACCACACCGGAGGTTTTGTAGGATATGGTAATGGATCACCTATCTCAAATTGTTACAGCGTAGCAAATGTTGTTGCCAAAGGCTACGTCGGAGGATTTATTGGATATGGTTACTTTGGCACCTATTCAAACTGCTTCAGCACAGGAAAAGTGGTTGGTAGCAGTGCAAATTACAGCGGTGGTTTTGTGGGAAATGCTTATAAAGGACAATATACAGCTTGTTCCAGTACCAGCGAAGTGAATGGTAGTACGGTGGGTGGTTTTGTCGGGCGAGCAGTGGAAACATCAAACTTTACGAACTGCTTCAGCAGAGGCAAAGTAACCGGCATTAGCTATACCGGAGGATTTATTGGCAATACTTTAGGTTACTCAGATGTAAGTAGAATTCAAATTTCAAATTGTTGTAGTTCCGGAGAAGTGCTTAGTCCTTCTGGAGGTGGTTTTTTGGGATTTAATACCCAATATACCACTATTTCCAATTCATATTATGATACAGAGGCAAGCGGGAAAAGCGTTTCGTATTATCTTAATGGCGATGTAACTAATTCTACGATAAATGTTGCCGGCCTTAGTACTGCACAAATGAAAGTGCAAAGCAACCTGTCTAATCTCGACTTTACTAACATCTGGACAATTGACGCTACAAAAAACAATGGTTACCCATATCTGCAAGGACAACCCCTTGAGGCATTTAAAATAATGCCCGTTATTACCTGGGCAACCCCTGCCAATATTATCTACGGTACAGCTCTGAGTGCTACACAACTAAATGCTTCTGCCAATGTAGCCGGCACATTCACTTACAGTCCAGCCATTGATTCGGTTTTGGAAGTAGGGGATTCTCAGATGCTTACCTGTACGTTTACCCCCACCGATAACCAAAATTATTTATCCACGGGTATTGATGTGTATATTAATGTATTACCATTCACACTTTTTTCGGGTGGTGACGGAACAGAGACAAATCCTTACCAGATATCTAAGCTCGATGATTTACGTTACCTGTCTGAACATAGCGATTATTGGGCAGCCGGTAAGTATTTTATCCAAACGGCAGATATAGATGCTTCCGCTACAAGCACCTGGAATGGTGGGGCAGGTTTCTCGCCGATAGGAAACTTTACTACTCCATTTTCCGGTAACTACAACGGACAAAACCACACCATTAGCGGGCTGTATATCAACAACACCAGTTTGCAATACGTGGGATTGTTTGGCTATATTAAATCTATCACTACAGTTAATAGCATTTCTAACCTTGGACTACTGAATGTGGATATCACAACTACAAGTACTTATGTTGATGCAGGCAGTCTGGCAGGATATGCCAAGGGCATTTCCGATACTGAAAAAATGCTTATAACGAACTGTTATGCTACGGGCAGTGTATCTGGTTACGCAACTAATGCAGGGGTAGCCAATTCTTATGTTGGAGGTTTATTAGGATTTAGTGAGCGAATAGCAGTGTCCTATTGTCACAGCACTTGCACTGTTTATGGCTCGGCTATAAACACAAAATCCAGCTCTACGGGTAGACCCGAATCTTATGTCGGGGGATTAATTGGATATTCACATACTAATATTCTTGACAATTGTTACAGCACAGGGGCAGTTGAAGGATATGCTTATAAGTATTTTGCAAGAACTACTTCCGATTGTATCGCTCATGTAGGTGGATTAATAGGGCTTAGTGTCGTGGAAGAAATATCTAATTGCTATAGTACAGCTAACGTTAAAGCGAATGCTAAATATTGTAGAGCAGGTGGTTTAATTGGACAGTCTCAAGTTGATAAAAACATTATACACTGCTACTCCGTAGGTGCCGTTAGTTATATTCTACCTACAAGTCCGGCGGGTACAGGTTATAAAGGGGGCTTAATCGGCTATATTTATACAGCCTCAGGTTATACCACCACCATTTCTGATTGTATATGGAATACCGATACTTTGAGCTCTCCGGGATATGGTACTATCTACGGGAGTGCCTCTGTGTCGATACAAGGAAAAACAAGTGCACAAATGAAAAGCCAGACAACTTATCCCTATTTGGATTTTGATAGTACCTGGGCAATCGATGTAACGGGCGTCATCAACAACGGCTATCCATATTTGCTGCCTCCAATAACTGTATCTCCTTCCCAACCCATGCAACTAGTTTTCACCACCACGGCAGCCAACCAACAGGTGGCAATCCCTTTGAAAGGCACTGTGGATGTTATCATTGATTGGGGCGATGGCTCCACCCCTGATACCATTACCGCCGCAGGAAATGCCAGCCATATTTACGCCACCGCTGATACTAATACCGTGAGCATTGAAGGAACCCTTACCGGCCTTGGAACAAGTTCAAATCTGCCCAACTACAAAAACTACCTTACTAAAGTGCTTAGCTGGGGCGATGTAGGGCTTGAAGATTTAAGCTATGCTTTTAATAGTTGCGGAGGTTT
>JAFGWF010000221.1 GCA_016937295.1 Bacteroidales bacterium | reverse complement strand
TACGAAAAGTAAAGAGTATTATGAAGAAACATGTTTTTATCTATTTTTTGATTTCCGTTGTGGCAGTTATGTTGGCGGCATATTTTGCATTTTTCAGAGGAAATTCAACGGAAATTGAAATGGAGGAATTGGCATTAGATTCAATCCCCGAACCTAAAATCATGTTTGGTCTGCCAATCGATTCGTTTGAGTTGATTAGTTCAAAGGTAGAAAAGAACCAAACTTTCTCCGATATCTTAAGTCAATCCAATATTTCTCAGGGTGTTATAAATCAATTGGTTGATAGTGCTCAAGCCGTTTTTAATCTTCGAGCCATTCGAGAAGGGCAGCCCTATCATTTGTTTTTTAAGACCGATTCGATAAGAAAACTTCACTATTTTGTTTATCAAATGGACAAAATTAACTATGTCCGATTTTCACTGCAACCAATAATAAAAGTGGAGAAAGGTCGTAGAAAGGTAAAGACCGATACTGTTTCTGCGGAAGGTGTGATTACTTCTTCGCTGTGGAATACCATGAAAAATTCAGGTATTAATCCGATGGTTGCCCTACAGATGTCGGATATTTATGCATGGACGATTGACTTTTATGGTTTACAGAAAAATGATCGCTTTAAGGTGATTTTTACAACTCAATCTATTGATTCAGTAGTAGTTGGCATTGAAAGAATATTAAGCTGCCAATTTAATCACAGTGGTAAGGATTTTTACGCATTTTATTTTGTGCAGGACAGTTTGAAAGGAGATTATTTTGATGAAAAAGGTGAAAGTTTGCGCAGAGCATATCTAAAAGCTCCTTTAAAGTTTAGTCGCATCAGCAGCGGTTTTTCCAATGCACGTCTTCATCCGGTTTTAAAAATCAGGCGTCCGCATCATGGTGTCGATTACGCAGCGCCAAAAGGAACTCCGGTGATGACCATCGGTGATGGTAAAGTGGTTTCGATGAGTTGGGATGGAGGCTACGGACGCCGTGTGGTCATTCGCCACAACTCCAATCACAAAACCGGCTATGCGCATTTGTCCGGCTATGCAAAAGGCCTCAAACAAGGTGGTTTCGTGAAGCAAGGCGATATTATTGGTTATGTTGGAAGTAGCGGTTTATCTACAGGCCCTCATCTCGATTTCCGCTTTTATGAAAATGATAAACCTGTCAATCCTCTTACTGTTGAATCACCGCCTGCTATTCCAATTCATGAAAATCAAAAAGCCATTTTTCAGCAATTTGTGGATTCGTGGATGAAAAAATTGAATTAATCCGTGATTTTATTAACGATTTTTGCTTCCGAAAAACCTGCTTTTTTTACTTTCTTCAATGCTTTGGCTGCTTCTTTTTTGCTTAAAAAGTTTTCGGACAAATAGACGAAACCTCCATTTTTCAAGCCAACGCATTTAACTTGTATTAAACCGTTTAGTTTTTCAAATTGGTTCACAGGTAGTCTTCCTTGGTCTTGGTCAAAAAGCTGAATCATGATATAATCGTTCTCTTTGTTGAAACTTGAATCCACAGGCATTAATTGGGTTGGTACTAATGGTGAATCCAAGCTGTCGATATATGAATTCTTATCTGGTGTAGGTTCTGTGTTGCGGTTAATGGGTAGATTTGGTTTTGTACCGCTGTTCATCCTCATTTTGCGCTCTTTTTCAACCAAATAGAAACTCACATTATAGTTCTCAAAATCTTTTGAAATGGTTAATGGAATATTATTCTGAAGAAATTCATAGCGAGCTCCAATGGCTTGCTCGTTAATCATAATATTATAAGTTCCGTTTGGAGCAAACAGCACAAATTGACCATCTTTATCCGTTAAGGTTGAAAAAGTTTTACCGTTTTCGGTGTGTATTGCAGTTACGCGGATATTACCAAGTTGAACGGGTTTATTGTCGGTATAACGGGCTCTCTCTGTTAAAATACCTCCACTGATGCGAGCACCTTTGGAAAGAGGAATATAAATTTCTTTGTTTTTGTCGATGGTTCGATAAAATGTTTTTCCATCAAACCACCCACCCATCGAGGTCAAAGGACGCGCCGTGATGACATATTCTCCAACCGGAATATTATCATATTCAACTACGCCTTTTCCATTAGTGACTAATTCATGGGTTCTTTCATACTCATCTAAAGTCACATCCTCGGAATTCACATTTCCAAGAGTATCATTTTTAGCAAGCAAAATGAGCATGTTGTCAATACCTTTTTCACCCGGATCCATCACTCCATTGCCGTTTACATCCCTGAAAGCTATTACTTTAACTTTGTAATACCGTTTGAAACCGGTTGGCATGTTTACGTTAAACTTTACCCCTGCACCTACTTCAAATCGGCTAACTGATGAGGCTTCCACAAGCTCCTCGGTATAACTTCCTGAGCTGGCGTGATATTGCTGTCGAACATAACTGCCTTCGCCAAAGAAACTATATCGAGCGTAGATGCTAAAGCGAAAACCTCCCGGTGCATAATAGAATAGTTCAGGACGAGTGATAAATTGATTTCGGCCTTGGACGGTGGTGTAAAAATAATTGAGGTTGATATTGAGGCGAAGTGAATTGTTCAAAAACCAATAGTCGTAAAAGATTGTAGAGAAAATACGTTGTGGGTTTTCTTTTCTTTTGATATAATCGATTTGTTCAAGGGTATAATATGGGCCGTAATAATATCGGGTGTTAAACTGAAACCGATTGTAACGGAAGGAGGCTTGAATATAAGAAATGAAGATGTCTTTTATTTCAGGATTGCGGTCGAAACGAGTGTATCCGGCAAAGGCATTTGCATAAAACTTAAATGCAGTGCGGGAAAGGCGGCGATATTCAAAGGCCATTCCTCGTGTGTGGCTTGCAATTGGATTGCTTTCAATCGAATAGTATCTTGGCTGAAAAATGAATACGTTTTGGTCTTTTTGATAGTTGAGTTTTAGGCTATAATTATCCTGAATATTGTAAATGGTGTCGTGAAGCAGTTTTCCAAAAGTATAGATTTCAGGAGAGAAATTGAAGCGGTATCCTGATGCTGAAATTGTATATTGGTCGCTGATGCGATAGCGAGCACTTCCTGATAATGAAAAGGCTCCCCGCATGGGAGTGTAATTTTTGCTTCCGTAATAGGAATTTAAACTTAGATTCAATTTGTTAAAATTTCCTGAATAGCCTAATTTCCAGCCATATCCTGTGAGGTTTTTCTCTTGTCCTGTAGTCCAGAAATGATTTTCGAGACTATATCCTCCTCCAAATCGAACAATATGTTTGCGAGAAAGCATTACGTTCCAATCAGAGGTGGCAAAATCGCCCGCTACTTTCTGCCAGTTATTGTTGAGATGTTGATAGTAGTTGTCGATAAAAACTCTTTTGCTTTTAAAACTATGGAATCCACCGTAGCCTTCTGCATAGAATTGGTCGAAGAGTTTTGGTTTGCGAATGAAAAGTCCGCCAAGAGTATTTCCTTTGAAATTTAGTCCGGCTTTTATTCCTTTTCCATTTAAGGTGGAGCCTGGGCGATTGGAACCAATATCACCTATTTCCACCATGAAATTGTTGTGAAAATAGCCGAGATACAAAAAGTTTCCCAAATAGGAATTAAGATCAATTTGGTTTTTTACGAAGTCGGCTTGATAGTAATATGTAAGGATAGAATTATTCTTGTATTTTTTTGAACCATAGATGCTTAATGAAGAGAAAACCGATGGAGTCATCATGTCGAAGGTGTTGAACTCAAACGTCATCGGCACGGATTGAACGGCAGCGTCCATTATTTTTGTCTTGTTAGGCAAATCAACAAAATCTATATTTCCGGTCCATAATTTATTGCTTCCTTGCGCGGAAGGTCGTTGGTTTCTGACTTGTATTTTTATTTTATGTTGTCGTTTTTCTTCATATTTGATTGGTTCATCAGCAGCATTTATCGGTAACTGTATGTCTTTAGAAAAACGTACCGAAAACCGCAAAGTGGTATCGTGACCGGGTTTTAACAAAATCGGATACGAGTTGTCTATGGTTTGTTGTCCGATAGAAAGAATCTCAATTTCTTTTTCCGGTTGTAAGTTAACTAACAGGGCTTCGTCACTGTTACCCATATTTGACACCTGAACTTCAAATTGAGCCGTGTCGCTGTTTCCTGTAAAATAGACTTTATTTTCAGGTGTATAAACATTCCAATGACTTTTTTTATCGACTGCAATATACCAAACAGCATTAGTGATAGTAAATTGTTCCGTTGAAAGGTAGGCATTAACCATGTAATTCGTATTTCCTGACACGTTGTAAAGAGGACGAACACGCACCGGGAAAAACATGGAATCTTTGGAAGCCAATTTGATTTTTTGCTCCGAAAGGCCAAAAATTTTCCAACCCGCAGGTTGAGAGATTTGCAACACTAAATCGAGTTCTTTTCCGGTATTGTTTACAATTCTTAGTACGTTGGAAGCTAATTCGTTAGATTTTATTTTCGAGCGGTCGTTTACAAATGACATATTCACTCCATAAGCATTTACATTCATAGTTCGTTCTTGGCCAAAACCATAGATTTGCAGGAAAAATAATCCGGCAAAAATCAAACTAAAAACTTTTTGGAGTTGACTTGTCATCTGTGCTTATAAATCTTGAATTAATATATAATCGATTCTCAGTGTGTATAATCCTGGTTTATAGCTAAAACCGGGGACAATTTTCAGGTCGAGATTAAATTTATAACAACCCGGATTAGTAAGGTAACTTCCGGCAACATTGGTGCCTACGTTTGGGCAGCTTATGGATAAATCCGGAGCTGCCGGAGTACCTATTATATATGTTGGTGTGGAAATGTCGGTTAATGGAAAAAAACCGGACATCAAAGAGGTGTTCATACTATTACGAAACTGCATCTGTAAAATGCTGACAGGCGGAGTTGTGCCGGTTGAGCTATACGTGGAAACTACATCAAAAAATCCGGGAACGGATGTCGTAGCTCCTACATACAGGTCAAATTGTGACCCTGAAACATCAACCATAAGTTCATACGCGTTATAAAAAGTTTTTCCGGCAAGATAACTCTGAATAGTATTGAAATCGAAAGTAATATTGTCTGAGTGAGCCGTTATGCCAAAGCTTACCGATTGGGCGCTTAGTTTTCCATTGAGGCTTACCAAGAAGATAAAAGTCAATATTTTAATTCCGTGTTTCAATATATTTTGTTTGGGTTAAAATTTTGTTTTAATGATTAAAAAGAGAAGGTTCTTTATCCGAACCTTCTCTTAAATCGAGCAACTGCTCTATTATAAATCCTCTACAAGAGAATAAACAACTTCAAGGTAGTAATAACCTG
>JAFGWF010000032.1 GCA_016937295.1 Bacteroidales bacterium | reverse complement strand
CAATTGGCTCGTGAAAAGCTCAATGTTATTCTCAATGATATTTTAGACCATGGCATCATTGAGTCTAATTTGACATCCGATGAGCAGGTTGTTAATGTGTCGAAAAACGGGAAAGAAAAACTGGCTTTTTATGGTGATTTCTACCGACAAAGCCAAGTGGAACAAATGCTGAAATCGGAAAAGAGTTTAAGAGATTCAATCGGTTTAATCATTAGAAAAACTATAGTTAAGTCATTGGAGGTTAATGTGGTATATGATTCAGCCCGAACTAATTCTGAATTTGATTTTTCGATCGAAAATATTGTGCCTTACGAAGGAGTTTTGCTTCAAGGTCAATTGGTGATTTCTAAGGGCGAAGTAGTCAGTGCCGATAAATTTCGTCTTCTCGAATCTATTAAACATCATTTTGAGACCAAAAAAGTGAAGTCGGTATGGAATATTCTCCTCGGGCAAATCATTTTAGTTTCTATTCCTCTTTTTGTTTTTTTGCTTTGGCTCTATTTTTTTCGGCGCGATTTGTACGATGAAACTAAAAATGTTTTGTTGTTTCTCTTACTAATCGCTTTGATGGTTTTTGTTTCTCGTATTGCGATCAGCTTTGGTACTCAATATCTTTTGATAGTTCCCTTAGCCATAAATATATTGATAGTCAGGGCTTTTTATGATTCTCGACTTGCCTTAATCGTCCATTTGACTGCTGTTTTACTCGTTAGTTATTTTGTTCCCAACAGCTTTCAATTTCTATTTTTACAAGTAATAACGGGAATTATTACCATAGTTAGCGTGGTTAAATTACATAAACGTAGCCAATTTTTTTTAACGGCACTTTATATAATGCTTTCATATACAATAATGTATGTGGCGATGATTCTGATAACAACAGGTGATTTCTCCAATGTTGAACTCAACCACATACTTTTGTTTGGCCTGAACGCTTTACTAATTTTGTTCAGTTACCCATTTATTTACCTTCTTGAAAAAATATTTGGCATGGTTACCGACATTAGCTTGTTGGAGTATGCCGATACTAATAATAAGTTAATCAGGGAATTGGCAGCCAAAGCCCCCGGTACATTTCAACATTCGGTGCAGGTAGCAAATATGGCTGAGGAAGCTATTCGCCAAATTGGTGGAAATCCGTTACTTGTTCGCGCCGGTGCCATGTATCACGATATTGGAAAAAGTATCAATCCTATATATTTTACTGAAAATCAGCCTGGATCGTATAATCCTCATGATGATTTATCGTTTGAAGAAAGTGCCAGAATCATCATCGATCACGTTGTGGAAGGAGTGGAATTAGCTCGAAAACATAATATTCCCGAACAGATTATTGACTTTATCCGAACGCATCACGGGACAAAAATGGTAGAATATTTTTACCGAATGTCTTTAAAGGAAAAGCATAAGGATGAAATTGATTTAAAGGAGTTTACTTACCCTGGACCAATTCCTTATAACCGAGAAACTTGTGTGTTGATGATGGCAGATGCCGTTGAAGCCGCTTCTCGCAGTATCAAGTCGCCTGACGAAAAAAAGATTGATGATTTGGTCGAAAAAATTATTCAAAGTCAATTAGATCAAGGTCAGTTTAATAATGCAAACATTACTCTACGTGATATTAATCGAGTTAAAAGGTTATTTAAAAGGCGTTTAATGAGTATTTATCATGTGCGCATAGAATATCCCGAGTAGTATTTTTTTTGTTTATTATTTTAAAGTATTGGTATTCAGTGATATTGATAATTATCAATTAGAAAAAGTGTATTTTTAGCGCTAACCTTATGATTTTCAGGCGAACGCATCAGCTACTTTTGCCCCGTTAATTCAATTAAAATCATTTAAATACAGAGATTATGAATGTAGATCAAATAATGATGAACTTGGAGCGTAAGCATCCTGGTGAAGTAGAGTACTTGCAAGCAGTTCGCGAAGTTTTAGACTCAATCGAAGATATCGTTAATGAAAATCCTCAGTTTGAAGCTGCAGGAATCATTGACCGCATCGTAGAGCCCGATAGAATCCTTACTTTTAAGGTGCCATGGGTTGATGATAAAGGAAAAGTTAATGTAAACCTTGGCTACCGCGTTCAATTCAACAATGCTATTGGACCATATAAAGGTGGTCTTCGTTTCCATCCTTCCGTAAACCTTTCTATTTTGAAGTTTTTAGGTTTTGAACAAATCTTCAAAAATAGTTTGACAACATTGCCTATGGGCGGTGGTAAAGGTGGTTCTGATTTCGATCCAAAGGGTAAATCAGATAATGAAATTATGCGTTTTTGCCAATCTTTCATGATGGAACTTCACGCTCTTATCGGACCTGAAACCGACGTTCCTGCCGGCGATATTGGTGTTGGTGGTCGCGAAATTGGTTTCCTTTATGGAATGTACAAAAAAATTCGTAAAGAGCACACCGGAGTTCTTACCGGCAAAGGTTTGAACTGGGGTGGAAGTTTGATTCGTCCAGAAGCTACCGGTTTTGGTAATGTGTATTTTGCTCAGGAAATGCTCGCCACACGCGGCATGTCCTTCGAAGGTAAACGTGTTGCTATCTCTGGTTTTGGTAATGTGGCTTGGGGTGCTGCTTTGAAAGTTGCTCAATTGGGTGGTAAGGTTGTAACTATCAGCGGCCCTGATGGATACATCTATGATGAAACTGGTATCAGTGGCGAAAAAATCGACTATATGCTCGAACTTCGCGCTTCCAACAACGACATCGTGAAGCCTTATGCTACTGAATTCCCTGAAGCTAAATTCTTTGAAGGTAAAAAACCTTGGGAAGTAAAATGTGATGTTGCTCTTCCTTGTGCTACTCAAAACGAACTTAACGAAGCTGATGCTAAAATGTTGGTTGCTAATGGTTGCTTCTGCGTAGGTGAAGGTGCTAATATGCCTTGTACTCCTGAAGCTATCGAAGTTTTCTTGGGCAACAAAGTTTTGTATTCTCCCGGTAAAGCTTCTAATGCAGGTGGTGTTGCTACCTCCGGTCTCGAAATGAGCCAAAACTCAATGAAATACGCTTGGTCAGCAGAAGAAGTGGATCAGAAACTTCATGGCATTATGAGAGATATTCATAATCAGTGCGTTAAATACGGAACTGAAGAAGATGGCTATGTTAACTATATGAAAGGTGCTAATATTGCCGGTTTCATTAAAGTTGCAAATGCAATGCTTGATCAAGGAATTTTGTAGTTCGATTTTTTTTGATAGTTCTAAAACCCTGTGTCTTCAAGATGCAGGGTTTTTTTATTTGTATTTGTGGTAAATTGTTTATTATTTTAGCGCTTGATTTTCAGCCATAATTTTAGCTTGAAAATGGAGTCAATTTGGAATTTTTGTACTTAGTTCAGTTTCAGCTATAATTACTCTTCAATAATGAGTTTATTATTCACTTCAAAATAATTTATCATGAAAAGTCAGGTATTTCATACTTTGTTAATTTTAGCCTTATTTGGTGTAAATTCACTAATTTCAAGTTGTTCCAAAACAAATGATGATGAAATTATAAAAACTCCTACTCCAATTATTGCTGGTTGGCACGATACTACCGATTATTTCTATCAATTTCCAACCCCTATTTCTCTAAATTTGGTGATGGATAATAGTATGCTCTTCTCGTTTGCTCAAGACACCATTTCTTTGCAATTTGATAATGACAATTTCGACCTTTTTGTAAGGTTGCAAGTGATTAATCCTGACTCCCTTATTGTAATTATGCAAAATGAAATTCTGATAGTTTCATGCTTTCAGGTGCTATCCAATGAGTCGTTGCGATTCGCTGTCGATTATAATAATTGTGGAATTGGACATGGTCAATATACAACATTTACTTATGTAAAAGCTTTTAACTATAATGAAGCAATTAGTAGCAATAGTAACTGGACAGCGAATAATAATAATGAGAAATGGCAAAATTTGTATGAGTATCCGACTCCTCCGGATGGCCTTATTTCAGGATTTACCGGCGGACCTTGGAAACATCCTACTTCTAACTTTCATTATATTGGATTCTCTTATCAGAATCATTTAGGCTGGATTAAGCTGGATGTCAGTAATATACATAATCCGAAATTTGTAAGCTACGCTATTAAAAAATAGAATCTAAATCTAAAATTTAATTAGCATTCCCCTAAGTTTTAAACATTCAACTTGTTTTTTGGGGGCGGACTAAGATTAAACTTTTGCCAAAGAAGATAATACCTAAATTTGCGCGATAAATTTTTTTTAGTGGAAATAGTTTTCAAATACTCTATTCTTTGGTTAATTCCGGCTGCGTTTATTTCCGGTCTTTTGGTTTATTTCGTATATTTTTTTAAAAAAAATCATGACCTTAGGGCAAGACAGGTGTGGCTGCTTTCCATTCTTCGTTTTTCTGCTTTTATGGCTATTGCGGTTTTTTTGTTGTCACCGCTCATCAAATCTAAAATCAAAGAAATTGAGCGTCCTTTATTTGTTGTTGCTGTGGATAATAGTCAGTCAATGGCTTTCGGCTCTGATTCCATATCCAAAATTTCTGAAATCAAGCAGTTTCTTAGTTCTCTTCAGAGTGAGTTAAAAAAGGACTTCGATGTGGAGTTTTATTCTTTTGGTGAGGAAGTTAATCAAGATAGCACTTTGGATTTTAATGCAAAAACTACCAATTTATCAGCTCCCTTGATACGCATTTCAACGGTCAATCGGCATCGAAGTATTGGAGGCCTTATCTTGGTTTCTGATGGTATTTTCAATCGTGGCTCAAGTCCTGTTTGGTTGGCTCAGAATATGCCTTTCCCGATTTATACTTTTGGAATTGGCGACACGGTTCGGAAACGTGATTTGATTGTTAGTAGATTGATTACTAATGATATATCTTTTGTTGGAGACCGTTTTCCTATTCAAGTGGATTTAAAAGCTATTAAGTATAAAAACTCTCGATTGACAATACAGTTTTTATATGATGATAAGATTGTTGAAACTAAAGAAGTTTTATTAACATCTGATTATCAAGTTATTAATCTTGCTTTTTATTTAAAGGCTAACCAATCAGGATTACATAAAATTTCCATTCGGGTTCTTGAACTTCCTAACGAAGTAAATCGTTTCAATAATGTAGCAACTCGCTTTGTGGAGGTGATTGACAATCGACAGAAAATTTTAATGGCTTATAAATCTCCTCATCCTGATATTGGTGCTATCACCAGAGTCATCAGTCGCTCCGATAATTATGAATTGGATCAAGTGTCGCTGAATTCGATTTCAAACTTACAAGATTACAATCTGTTGATTCTTCACGGTTTACCTGATCGAGCTAACGAGGTTCTTTCGCTTCGCAATCAAATAGAGCAAATTGGAATTCCTTATATTTTATTCGTTCAGGCAGACGTGAACCTCAATTTGTTTAATTCATTTAACACCGGTTTGCAAATAACTTCTAAGTCTCAGAATGTGAATCAGGTTCAACCTGTTTTGAACGAAAGTTTTAGTTCCTTTCAGTTAAATGCCGCTTTAGATGAATTAATGAATTCCATGCCTCCAATTTTTTCACCCTATGGCGTCGTTTCGTTGAAGAATGATGCTGATGTCCTTTATTATCAAAAGATTGGAAATGTGGTCACGGATTATCCTTTGCTCACTGTTTCTCGTAATGTTGATAAAAATAATGTGGTTGTTTTAGGTCATGGGATTTGGAAATGGTGGCTAAAGGCAAATCAAATTAGTGGCACTTCCAAGCCTTTAGATGAACTCGTGTTGAGCCTCGTGCGAACTACCAGCTTAAAGGTTAAAAAGGAGCGCTTTAACATCAATTACGAAAAGCAATATTTCTCCAATGATAATATTCGATTTAGGGCTTATCTTTATAATGCTGCTTTTCAATTAGTTAACCAGCCTGATGTAAACCTGCGATTGACAAATATAGATACGCGTCAAGAGTTTGATTATTTGTTTAGTAAAATTGATAACAATTATGAATTGTTGCTTGGAAATCTTGAGCCGGGACGTTATACCTTTAATTCCTCTGTGAAAATCGGTAACGAAGAGTTTATAAAAAATGGATTATTCGTAGTTCAGCCCATAAATGCGGAACTACTGAATACGGAAGCAAATTTTAGTCTTCTTCACCAAATTGCCGACAATTCCGGCGGTTCGTTTTATCCCAATCTTGCTGAAGAAAATTTTTTGAATAATATTGCATCACGCGCAGATTTAGTGAATACAACAAAAACCTATTATAAATATTCCGACTTAATCGATATTTTTTGGCTTTTGTTTGTCCTTGCCGGTTTGTTCTCCATCGAATGGTTTTTACGAAAATATTTTAGCGCTTAACCTCATCTTTCAGCTTCCTTATTTATTTTATTTCAATAGTTTATTTACCTAAAAAATTGGTTAACAGATTTTTATATTTGAAGAAATTGTTGATAACTTTTTGCTGTGATTCTTTTTTATATAATATCTTTGTGATATTAAATTAATATCAAAATACTAAGAAATTATGAATACAAATGAATTACCTTTTAAAGCGATGCCGGGATACCTGATGATTTTTGTTTCGCTTTTTTTAATTGGCATGCCAATTTTTCTCATCACACAGACCTTAGATTTCTGGTGGATTTTTGTCATTGTTTTCGGGCTGTTTTTACTTCCCGGACATTTTGTCGTAAATCCCAATCAATCCGTAGTTTTGACTTTGTTCGGAAAGTATAAAGGAACTCAAAAGTTGAACGGTTTTTATTGGGTGAATCCATTTTATTCACGAAAAAAGATTTCGCTTCGAGCGCGCAACTTAGACAGCTCGCCAATAAAGGTGAACGATAAATTGGCCAATCCGATTATGATTGGAGTTGTTTTGGTTTGGAAGGTCGAAAACACCTTTAAGGCTGCCTTTGATGTAGATGATTACGAGCATTTTGTAACGGTTCAGTCGGATGCTGCAATTCGTCATTTAGCTGGGTCATATCCTTATGACAATTTTGACGACGAGGAGATGGAGCTAACTTTGCGCTCTGGCGGCGATGAAATTAATCAGCGTTTAGAAGACTCACTCAGCGACCGATTGGCGATTGCCGGAATTAAAGTTATTGAAGCTCGCATAAACTATCTGGCTTATGCCGAGGAAATTGCTCAGGCTATGCTCAAACGGCAACAGGCAACAGCTATTATTGCGGCTCGGGCAAAAATTGTTGAGGGCGCAGTTTCGATGGTTGAAATGGCTTTGGAAAAACTTAAATCTAATAATGTTGTTGAATTGGATGAAGAACGAAAAGCCGCAATGGTGAGCAATCTATTGGTTGTTTTGGTTTCTGATAAGGATGCAAGTCCTGTGGTTAATAGTGGGACTTTGTACTAATATATTTAAAATGAGTCAATTATATTTTCGTGAAGAACAAAAAATGAAGCACGCCTGGATATGGTTAGTTCTTGGAGTGCTTAGTGGAAGTTGTTTTTTGTTGGAAATATTGCTAATCTATGTTGCGGATAAGACTCCTTTGAACCCTGAGATAAAGGATGAAGGGCTTTTTATTGTTGCAATTTTAATCCCGATGATGTTTTTTGTATTATTTTTCGTTTTTCTAAAATCCTCTCTTCAAACTGAGGTTCGTGATAAAGAGGTTCATATTCGTTTTCCTATTTTTTATCCAAAAACCATTCGGATTAAAGCGGACGAATTAGTTAGGTTTGAAATTGTGGATTATAATGCAATGAAAGATTTTGGTGGTCATGGTATAAAAACCAAGAAGAATGTTAAATCATTCACTGTCAGTGGAAAAAAGGGTATTCGGTTTTACACAAATAATGGAAAAGTGATTTTTGTTGGAACGCAACGGGCTAATGCTTTTGCATCGGCAATTGAAAAGATTAAAATGCGTAATTAGGGCGAAATTAAGATTATGGCGAAGAAGAAACCATTTGTATTACGGATAGATCAGGAGATGTTGGAGAAGATCGAAAAGTGGGCTGCTGATGAATTTCGTAGCACCAATGGGCAATTGGAATGGATAATACGTGAGGCTTTGAAAAAAAGCGGACGGCTTAGGCAAGAGGGAAAAACGCCGGAGTCTTCAGATTGATTGTTGACGAAGCCATTCATAACTTGCAATGGCGGCCGCTTGCACAACATTAAGCGATAATGTGTGACCAAAAGTGGGGATAAAAATAGCCCGCGAACATTTTGTTAGTATTGAGTCAGGAATGCCGGAAACTTCTGAGCCAACCATAAGTGCAAGATTTACAGGTAGTTTTGTTGCGTAAATGTTCGTAGCTGATGTGGCTGTTTCTATAGCCATAATTTCATAGTTTTCGGGCACTAACTTTTCCCAGTCTTGTGTTGTTGCAAAAAAGGTTTCGATTATTTCATAAGCGTTTGCAGAGGCTTGTTTAACCTTCTTTAGGTTACATTTTTGATTATCATTGATTAAGATAACTTTTTGAGCTCCAATATTTCCTCCAAGCCGGATTAAACCTCCGATATTGGCAGGATTTCGTAAGTTTATACCAATCAAAATTGGACGATTTTTATTGACATAAAACTTGGAAACTTTCTCTCGGTCAAAGAAGGATTCGGAAGGGATATGCTTAAGAACAGACATGTTGCTTTACTTCAATTTTCCTTCATTATTAAACAGGTCTATTATGGACTTGTTTTGCGAATTATCCATTAGTAATGTGCGGATATTAAGTTGGTTAGCCCCCTTAATATGTTGTGAAGAATCGTCAATAAAAAGGGTTTCTTCGGCTAAAATCTCTTGATCATCAAGCACAAATTGGAAACATTCCGGTTCAGGTTTTCGCAGATGAATTTCATGGGAATAATACTCTTTGTGGAAAAGTTCTCCAAGATTTTGCAAACCGTAAATTTGTTGGAGTTGTTTTGTATATGCCTCGTAATGAATGATATTGGTGTTGCTAAGAAGGAAAATTTTGTAGTGGTTTTTAACTTTTTGTAATAGTTCCACTCGTTCTTTTGGTAAATCAAGCAACATGGCATTCCAAGCGCGGTCGAGCTCCATATCACAAAAGATTATGCCGGTTGTGGTGCGGAACATTTCTCTAAATTTCTCTGCTGTGATAAGTCCTTTTTCGAATAAATCGAACACATGCGACTGTTTGGCTTGGGAGTAAAAGGAGTCGAAATTTTGAAGACCAAGCTTCTTAAATTCCTGAGCAGTACGGTTATAATCTATGTTTAAAACCACGCCGCCAAGGTCAAAAATAATATTCTTTATCATCATTTATGAGTCTGAAATCCAAATAAAAATTGAGGCGGCAAAATTAGCTAATAAAATTGTTGCAAATATTAAACTATTAATTATTTTTGCCAACCTGTTTCTTACCGAAGCAGAATACTTCAAAAGAAGTGTTAGGGCCTATAGCTCAGTCGGTTAGAGTAGTTGACTCATAATCAATTGGTCCCTGGTTCGAGCCCAGGTGGGCCCACAAAAACCCCGATACGTTCGGGGTTTTTTATTTTAGCCCGTCTGGGCGAAACCTCTTCCATTTTATTACAACGTTTGAAAAAGGTTATCAACACTATTCTTAAACTTTATTTATTGCTAGCATTTAGCCAATGGTTTAATTTTGATGAAATCCGGGTACGACAATATATTCTTATTTTTGCATAGTAATTTTCTTAATCAAATATGACCAAACGAATTAAATCAGGAATCTTCTTTGTGGTAATCCTTTTTGGTATTTTAACTTGTGTTAATCCCTTATATCCTAATGAGCAATTCCTGCAACATATTGGTACTGTGTTACTTTTAATAGTTCCATTCATTGATTTAAGGACAAATAGGTTAAGTTTGACGGCATATTCTTTTTTTATGCTTTTTATAATGGTTCATATTCTTGGAGCTCGATATATTTATTCTTATGTTCCTTATAACGAGTGGTTTGGAAATATTTTCCATAATGAATCCGGTGAAATAAGGTCTTTAGGGCGAAATCACTACGATAGATTTGTACATTTTGCTTTTGGAATATTATTTTTTCCATATTTATTTGAATCCATCGATCGAAATCACCTTATGTCCTTAGGGAAACGATTGTTTTTTGTGTTTGCAATCATTCAAACGATAAGTGTTGGATATGAAATATTTGAATGGTCGCTTTCACTCTTTATGTCGCCTGAAGCTACAGAAAATTATAACGGTCAGCAGGGTGATTGGTGGGACGCTCAAAAGGATATGGCTTTAGCAATGCTCGGTTCGACTTTTGCCGCTATATTCTTTCTTTTTCGATTTATGAAAAATAAATGGTCATTTTAAATAATGAGGGAAGGTTAGTAGTATTTGCATATAAATACTGGAAAAGCCAGATTCCTAGTTTGTCTGCAGGTGCTTAACTGTTGCGACTTGACACCGAAAAAGGAGTAGTTTTAAGAAAGATTATGGTAAACTTCAAATAGTATTAAATAATTGAATATGAAGGAATTATTAAATTAAATTAACCGAAAATGAGGCAAACTAAACCTTGGGCATGGGGCATTATTATTTTCATCTTGGTTGTTATCTATTTTTGGACTGCAGGCGATTATTATTTCTTCTTTCAAAAAACGATTAAAACTTCAGGAAAAATCACTCATATCGATATTATTCCTTCATTTTGGGGGAAACACGACAATCAAATGGTTACGGTTTTTTATAAAATTGAAGATACTTTTTATTCAAGCAAATATCGAATCGATAGCAGATGGCCTTTTCAAAGAGTGGGTAATCGCGTGCAAATTGAATATGCTGTTTCAAATCCTACCAAGTGCAATATAGTTGGTGTTTATAATTATAATTACGATACAGAATCTGATGTACGTGTATTTGTTCATGGAGTTAAAGAAGATTTTATTGAGATTAAACTCCAGAGCGGGTTGTTTTATATAAGGGAAAACATGCTTTTAAAAACTGATAATATAACGGTAATTGGCGAGTTTCAAGAATCGGATAGCTTGCTAATTCTGAATCCGTATTTTGATTATAGCCAAGGAAAATTTAATGCTCTGAATAAACTCAAAATTCAATTGGATTCTTTAGATCGTGCAAGTTTGCGTGATGCTGAAAATAGGGTTTTTAAAGAGATTTTTTTGAAGAAATAAAATTAGAGGCTAATTGAAAGTTGGAAGATTGTATATTTGATACTTATCTTTGCGATAATTAGTATATCATTAGAATTTTATATAAGTCGAAGAAAATGAAGACAGTGAATCTTATAACTTGTGATAATGTAATTGATGCGCATCTTATCAAAGGTAGATTGAATAGCGAGGGTATTGAATGTTTTCTGACAAATGAAAACTTTACCAATTTATTTCCTATGTATAATAATATGCTTGGGTCTGGAATTCAGATAATTATAAATGAAAATGATTTGCAGATTGCAAGGGAGTTATTAAAAGATAAAATTCAACCTGATAATACGCATTTGGTATGCCCTCATTGTGGTTCAACTCAAATAGTGCTTGGCTTTGGAAGATTTAAATGGCTGAAAATTTTCAATATTTTCTTGGTAGTACTAGCAATGTTTCCAATAGGTAATTTGAAACCAAAATATTATTGTAAAAACTGTAAATCGGAAATAAAGTAGTTTTGGATGAAATGTAGGTTCAAATCAACGATGAAATGTGGCTGAAACTAAATAATGTCTCACAAACTTCCTTTAGCTCCAAATTTATTGGTTCGGCAATGGAATAATTT
>JAFGWF010000220.1 GCA_016937295.1 Bacteroidales bacterium | reverse complement strand
CCTCTGACCTCTGTCTTCTGACCTCTGTCCTCTGTTCTCTGACCTCTGTCCTCTGACCTCTGACCTCTGTCCTCTGTTCTCTGACCTCTGTTCTCTGACCTCTGACCTCTGTCCTCTGCTCCTTGCTAATCTTTTGACGAAATCTTTACCGACTTCCTTTATTTACTACTTTTGCTCCTCCAAATTTCATCTTAAATTGTCATGTCGAATATAAAACTCCAAAACTGCCCTGTTTGCAACGAAACCCATTTTCAGACCTATCTGCAACTTAAAGATTTTAGCATCAGCAAAGAAGATTTCACTTTGATGGAATGTAAAGGTTGTGGCTTTATTTTTACGGATAATTTTCCGGATGAAAATTCCATTACACCTTATTACAAATCAGAAGATTATATCTCTCACAGCGATACTCAAAAAGGACTGGTAAATCGAATTTATCATATTGTCCGTGCGGTGATGTTGCAGAAAAAAGCTCAAATGGTGGAAACTATGAGTGCCAAACGCAAAGGTAGTTTGTTAGATATTGGCACCGGGTTGGCCTATTTTCCTCAGCTTATGCAGAGTAGAGGGTGGCAAGTTGAAGGCATTGAACAGGATGCAGACGCCCGCCAAGCTGCTGCACAACGTTTCGATTTTGTGGTCAACGATACGCCTGCTCTCTTGGAAATGAAAGGTCGTAATTTCGATGTCGTTACCATGTGGCACGTGCTCGAACATGTGCATCAGCTCGACTCTTATATGCAAACAATTAAGGAAAATTTGGCCGATGACGGTTTGTTTGTTGTCGCTATTCCAAATCCAGGGTCTCCTGATGCAGAACATTATAAGCAGTTTTGGGCGGCTTACGACGTGCCTCGTCATCTTTGGCACTGGAAGCCCGAAGTGTTTAAAAAGTTTGCACTAAAACATGGTTTTGAGGTTGTTGCAACTAAACCGATGCCTATGGATGCTTTCTATGTTTCGATGCTTAGCGAAAAATATAAAAGGTCATCTCTTAGTTTTGTCAAAGGTGTTTTCTGGGGAAAAATGACTTGGTGGAAGTCGCTGAATCAACCCGAAAAAAGTAGCAGTGTGATTTATTTTATGACAAAATTATGAGCAAATTCCTTGGCAGCTACCTTCAGTGGGTTTTGCTTTTTGTGCTAATGCTTGTTTGGGGAAGCTCCTTTTTGCTTATGAAACGCGCTTTAGTTTTTTATTCCGCTATCGAACTTGGCACTTTGCGAATGGTTTTTGCTTCGGCGGCCATGCTGCCTTTTGCTTTAAAAAAGTTTCGCAATATCACTCCCCGCCAATGGTTGTTTCTATCGCTTTTTGCTCTCTTCGGAAACTTGATTCCGGCCTACCTCTTTGCTATTGCTCAAACTAAAATCGAAAGCAGTTTGGCGGGAATTCTCAATGCTCTAACTCCCGTCTTTACTCTAATCATCGGGCTTATCTTGTTTAAAATCAAGGTGAAATGGATAAATATCTTTGGTCTCTTCCTCGGTTTAATTGGCGCAGCTTCAATAATTTATAATAGCGGAAATACGCAAGGCGAAGTTCATTACGGCTATGCTTTGTTGGTGATTTTAGCTACGGTTTTCTACGCCACTAATATCAACTTGGTAAAGTTTAAATTGAGCGATTTGCGCCCGGTGCAGATTAGCATTTATGGTTTCTCCCTGATGTTTGTGCCTATGATCCTGTTTTTGTTTCTTGCCACCGATATCCAAACGTCCGTGATGCAGCCCGGAGCTGCCGCTGCTCTGATTTATCCTGCTACTCTGGGGCTGATTTGTTCTGCCGGCGCCATCATCCTCTTTAACACGTTGATTCAATTGACCTCCCCAATTTTTGCAAGCTCCGTTACTTACCTAATCCCAATTGTGGCTATGATAATCGGTTTTTTTGATGGGGAACATCTGAACGTATTCTCCGTTTTATGGGTATTAATCATCATCACAGGAGTGCGGTTGGTTAATAAAAAATAAAAGCTAAGCAACTATCTAACCGCTTATTTATCAGGAAAGAAAGGAGTAAAAAGGGGCACGATAGTTAGGCATTTCGAAATCATTATAAAAAAGGTTTTTCCATATTTTTTCAAATCAGAATATCACCGAGAAAGACTTATTATTTTTTTAAAATAATTTCATTAATAATAACTATCTTTGATGCGTTATTCCAAATCCAACTGTTATGAAAAACGCCTGTTTAATCTTTTTCAGCTTGCTGCTTTCTTGCTCTGTTTTTGCGCAGAAACTGATTTCCGTTGAAAATGATATATTCTACCAAGATCAGTTTTTTCAATCAAATATCCTTGGTTACAAGACCCATTTTGACACAGATTCCAATTTGGTAATGTTTTCAAACGCAACGGATACTGTTATGTTTTGGGTAGGTCCTGCTGCAAATGAATCGACTTTATATCTCAGCCCAACAGTGTTTTTTCCGTCAAGCGGTTTTTATAATCTTACCTTGTTTAACAACGTGGATGACACCATGAAATTACCTCAGGCTTTGTTTGTTCTCCCTGCCAAAAATAATCCCATACATCTTTATCATGGACAGCCCTATTTTACCCAAGCCGGAGGTCAACATTTGATGATTTTCAATGGCTCTGGTTTTCCTCATTTTAATTCATGTCTGCTTTCTTATGCGTATTTTTTCAGAGGCGAAGACCAGATTTTAGTCGATAGCATTATTGCTTATAATGACCAATTCTTGCATGTATATTTCACACTGGATTCAACCGATATAGGACTTTATAATTTTCTGTATTTCAACGATGTCGATTCTTTTTTATTTGTTAAAAATGCGTTGTGGATTCAGAGCGACCTGAAAACTTGTATCAGGGAAGTTATGCCGGATTCAATGACCAATTTGGATTGGCAACCCGATACGGTTTATGTTAAAGGCAATCGCACCCACTTTTTGTCAGATACCAACTATATTGGTTTTTCTGACGACATAATTCTCACTTATGGTTATATCGAAAATTTGATGGTCTTGAATGACAGTTTATTAAAATTTGAATTATTTTTACCCATGCCGGTTAAAATTGCCCTTTATCCGAATACTTTTCTTTGGGTTTTCAATCCTTCAGACGGGTTGATGTTTTATCCTCTCCTGATTGAACTTTATGGTGCGATTACTGTCCCGCAGGAATTATTAGCGGAAATAGAATGCTTTCCAAACCCTGCAAATGAAACTATCAAACTGACCATAAACCCAGCTTTGGAGAAGGAGTTGATGTTAGATATTTACGATATTACCGGACATTTGGTAATGAAGAAGCAACTTTCCGCATTTACAATTGAGAGCAGCATTGATGTACGACATTTAAAATCTGGTGTTTATCTGTTGAAACTGATGTCTGAAAATCAGGTGGTTTATCGAGGAAGAATGGTAAAAGAATAAGATTTCCATAGCACCCAGCTTGTCCACCAATTACCATCCCTTACGCGCAGCCCTTTACCATCCCTTACGG
>JAFGWF010000219.1 GCA_016937295.1 Bacteroidales bacterium | reverse complement strand
TGTTCACTCTCATGGAAATTGTTAGTGATAAGTCGGTAGTGGAAGAATTTGACCATCTTTATAACCGCTGCGAAATTCGGTATGGCGACATGAAAAAGAAATTGGCTGAAGACATCGTTCGCTTTATCACTCCCATTCGTGAGCGCATCAAAGAAATCGACAGCAACGAAACCCTCTTGAGAAAAGTCGTGGCGCAAGGTGCCGAAAAAGCCCGTTTATCAGCCAGTCCAACCATCGAAGAGGTTCGTCAAATCATCGGTTTTCGGCGTTTCTAAATTAAATGTAGGATTCTCATTTATTGATATTAATTTTGATACATAAACCTCAATAATGAATATAGTAGTTTCAGCAGACGGTGAGTTAGGTTTTTATCTCACAAAACTTCTAAGTGACGAAAATCACAATATCACCGTAATCAACGACACAAAAGACTTTCTTGATGAGATAAACAATCATTACGATGTGCTCACCATCAACGGCGACCCTGCATTAATTAGCACTTTGGAAGCTGCTCGAGTCGATCGTGCCGACCTATTTATCAGCGTTTTACATCAGGAAACACCAAATTTACTTACCGCTATTTTGGCCAAAAAAATGGGTGCCAAAAAAACTATTGCCCGCGTGAGCAATACCGAAAATCTTAAAAAAGAAAAGCGTCAGTTTTATAATGATTTGGGCATCAATAATTTAGTCAGTCCGGAAAATATTGCATCCAAAGAAATTGTTAGGCTGTTAAAAAATTCGGCTGCGGAAGAGATTTTCGATTTTTCGGAGGGAAAACTTTCGCTTATGCTTATCCGTCTTGATGAAAAAGCCTTGGTAATCAATAAGTCGCTCACCGAGATTGCTAAAGAAAACCCCAATTTGCAATTTCGTGCTGTTGCGGTTCACCGAAAAGGCAAAACTATCATTCCCAATGGCAACAATCGTTTTCTTTCGGGCGACTTGGCCTATATTATCACCAAGCCCGAAGGCATGGATCAAGTGTTGACTCTTGGAGGCAAAGGCCGTAAAGAAATCAAGAATGTGATGATTGTTGGAGGTGGCAGAATTGGCCGATTGACAGCCAAACGGCTTCAAGATATTATGAATATCAAGCTGTTGGAGATTGATATGAATCGGTGCGATGCTTTATGTGATGAATTGCGAAATACCATGATTATTCGAGGCGACTCCCGCGACATGACCCTTTTGGAAGAAGAGGGCATTTCGGCTATGGACGCTTTCATTTCATTGACCAACGACACCGAAACCAATATCCTTACTTGTTTGCTTGCCAAGCAATTGGGCGTAACAAAAACAATTGCCTTAGTCGAAAATATAGATTATATCAACATTGCGCAAAACGTTAATATTGATACCATTATCAACAAAAAACTCATAGCAGCTTCCTATATTGATAATTTCACTCTATCGCCAAATATCACTTCGAGTAAAGTATTAAATGGCGTTGAGGCAGAGGCACTTGAGTTTATTGTAGAAGAAGATGCAGCCGTAACAAAAAGACCAATAAAGAATCTGAATTTTCCTCACGGAGCAATCATAGGTGGAATAGTTAGAAATAATGAAGGGTTTATTGCCCTTGGCGATTTTCAGATTGAAGCCAACGACCGAGTAGTGGTTTTTACATTACCCGAAGTCATTAAAAAGGTTAAAAGCTTGTTTAGCAAAAGATAATGATTAGCTGGAGCGACGTAAATATTAGAATAATAATAAGAATCTTAAGCTTTTTGGTTCTTATTGAGGGGGTTTTTATGTGGCTGGCTTTGCCCTTTAGTTTCTATTATAAAAGCGGCGATGCTTTTGCGCTATTTATCTCAGGACTAATTACTTCCGGTATTGGAGCTATTGGATTGATTATTTTAGGAAAAATGCGAAACGACAAAATGGGCAAGCGAGAAGCCTATATTATTGTGAGCCTAACTTGGGTAATAATTTCGCTTTTCGGAACGCTTCCTTTTGTGATTCATGGAGCTATTCCTTCCTTCACAAATGCCTTTTTTGAGGTAATTTCGGGATTCACAACCACCGGAGCATCTATTCTTCCCGACATCGAAGCCATGCCAGAAGGTTTGCTTTTTTGGCGTTCGACCACACATTGGATTGGGGGAATGGGAATTATTGTGCTCACGTTGGCCATTCTGCCATTTTTAGGCATTGGCGGCATGCAACTTTTTGCTGCCGAAGTGCCAGGACCTACGCCCGACAAATTACATCCCAGAATTACCGGCACTGCCAAAAGACTATGGGGAATTTATGTGCTCTTTACTTTTGTGCAAACCATACTGCTAATCTTTGGTGGAATGAGCCTTTTCGATGCCCTTTGCCATTCTTTTGGAACTATGGCCACCGGAGGATTTTCGACCCAGAACGCAAGCATTGCCAATTACAGTCCTTATATTCAGTATGTTATAATTGTGTTTATGTTTCTCGCCGGGGTCAATTTTTCATTACACTATTTAATGCTTCATGGAAAAATCAGCAAATTGATTCATAACGAAGAATTCCGTTTTTACGCATTTCTAACCATAATCTTTGCAGCTCTAATTACATTGATTTTATATCTAAACACCGATATTTCAGGGGAAAAAGCCTTTCGAGATAGTCTGTTCCAAGTGATAAGCATCATCACCACCACAGGCTTTGTTTCTTCCGATTATCTCCTGTGGCCACCAATCGCTTGGTTTCTGATTTTTGCGCTAATGTTTTCCGGAGGGTCAGCAGGTAGCACCGGTGGAGGTATAAAAGCCATTCGACATTTGATGCTTTTCAAAGCCTCTGCCGCCGAACTCAAAAAACTCATTCATCCGCGAGCGGTGATTATGGTTCGCTATAACGACCACTCTGTCAACAAAGATTATATTTTCAATATCCTTGCTTTCTTTCTTTTTTACATCATGATATTCGGGTTTGGAAGTCTCGTAATGGCCTCCTTAGGGCTTGATTTTGAGACTGCTATAGGCGCAACAATTGCCTCTTTGGGAAATATCGGCCCCGGAATTGGCGGCGTTGGCCCAGTCGAAAACTATGCAAACATTCCCACCTTCGGAAAATGGTTTTTATCCTTTCTGATGCTTCTTGGTCGTCTTGAGCTTTTCACAATTCTTGTATTTTTATCCCCTGGTTTTTGGAAAAAGTAAACTATGAATCAACTCTCTGCCGTAATTATCACCTTCAACGAAGAAAAAAATATCGGGCGATGTTTGGAGTCGCTGCATGGAGTTGTGGATGAAATTCTGGTCTTAGACAGTTTCTCCACCGACCGCACAGAGGAAATTTGCAGAAGCTTTGGTGTTCGCTTTGAGCAGCACGTTTTCGATGGCCATATTCAACAAAAAAATCGCGTGATGCGTTTGGCTAAATTTGATTATGTGTTGTCGTTAGATGCCGATGAAGCATTGGACAAGACCCTGAAACAAGAGATTATTCAATTGAAAAAGAGTGGATTAAGCGGTGCGTACAAGTTTAATCGCATGACCCGCTTTATCAACCAGTGGATAAAACACAGCGGTTGGTATCCCGACACAAAAATCAGGTTGTGGAATAGAAATTCAGGCCGTTGGGGCGGACTAAACCCTCACGACCGCGTAGAGATTGATCCGGCGGTGCAAGTTACGCACCTAAAAGGCAACCTCTTGCACTATTCCTACTATAGCCTCGAAGAGCATAT
>JAFGWF010000218.1 GCA_016937295.1 Bacteroidales bacterium | reverse complement strand
TGCTACAAAAAGCTGATTATAAGTATCTTATTCGAGCTGTGAGCAATGATGGTTTGACTTCTTCGAGTTGCCAAGCTTCAGAACAAATCCGCAAACCTACCAATCCAAAGTTTGTTTATATCCGCTCAGCATCCGTAAAAATGGATAACAGTGGCGTTGAATTGCTGATTTACACCGATACCTCCGGTGTAGCCTCAAACTATGAGGTTTTTTCAAGTGAAGATGGGGTTTCTTGGAATTCCGTTGGTTTTTTGCCTCCAAATCCAAGCAATCCTAATCTAATGTTTGATTATCTGACTAATACGGTTGAGGAAAAAGCGCTTTACTTTCGCGTTTCCGCTTCGGATAGTTGTGGTAATCCACTGCTAATTTCCGATTCTTCTTTGACGATATTTTTGCAAGTCTCGGAACAAGACGCTTATAAAAATCGGTTAGATTGGAGTGCTTATGCGGGTTTCTTAAACAAAAACGGAAATTACCGTATTTATCGCTACCTTGATGATATTTCATTTCCGGTTTTTTTGGATCAAGTGCCTGATAATCAATTGACTTATGTTGACGACATCTCTACGCTTACCTCTTCTGCCGGCGTTTTTTCCTACGTCATAATGGTTTCGGAAAAAGGACCAAACGCAAATTTTTACGGTTTTCTTGACTCGGCAGCCAGTAATACCGCTCGGTTGATTAAGGAATCTGTTGTGGTTTTTCCAAACGCATTTCATCCTACTAGTCCCATTTTAGAGAATCGCATTTTCAAGCCTTTGGGCGCATTTATCAATCCTGAAAACTATTTGTTTCAAATATTTGATCGCTGGGGAAATCTTGTTTTTCTCTCAACAAATCCGGCTGATTTTTGGGATGGAACGAAAAATGGAAAGGATTTAATAGGCGGAGTGTATATGTATTTACTTAAATATCAAAATCTTAAGGGTGAGTTAATTCTTAAACGAGGCTCTGTAACTATGATTCGATAGATTAGTCTGGTAAGTTGTCTTCGGTATTTCTCAAAGTTTTGCTTTATAAATTTCCACGGAACTTATGTTAATTTAAATTCGTCCATAAGGTCGGATTTTGTACTTTTACGCCCTTAATTAACCCATATATTTTGACAAATGATTCAAAGAATTCAATCCATCTATCTTTTCTTGGTTTTTGTTTTAGCGGTTTTAGTTATTTTCTTTCCAATTGTTGATTTTCAAGCGGATAGCCAGTTATTTTCGCTTCGCATCTCTGGTTTTTCAGGCGCAGAAGGAATAGAAAATTTGCCTAATACCTCCGTTATCAGTATTTTAACAGCTTTGCTCGGAATCCTTGCCATCGGCACAATTTTTCAGTTTTCCAATCGCAAATTTCAAATGAAACTTAATGGGGTGGCTTTATTGGTGAATTTTGGATTGCTGATTTCCATTTTTCTAATTACGGATAGAACTGCCGCATTAGAGACGGTTTTCGACAAACCTGAATACACTTATGGTGCTTTTTTTCCAATTGCATCCGTGCTTTTCATCATTCTGGCTAATCGAAGCATCAGAAAAGATGAGGCTTTAGTAAAACAATCGGAACGCTTACGATAATTAAGATACCCGCTCTGTATGCGGGTTTTATTTTTAATAAAACATTATGATAGCTTATTTTAAAGGTGAAAAACTATTTGCTGTTGAAACCAATCATCAGCTTGAAAAAGAAGATATTACAAAACTTCAATGGCTCTTTGGTGATGCCCAATTTATCCATCATTCGTCGGTTGCTGGTGCTTTTATCGGTCCTCGCAAGGAAATGATTACTCCTTGGAGTACGAATGCAGTTGAAATTACTCAAAACACCGGTATTGTCGGTATCTTGAGGATTGAAGAATTGGTGGAAACTGCCGAACGTAGTCCGGTTTATGATCCAATGCTGCAACGTCTTTACATTAATCCGGATCAAACGCTTTTTCAAATTGATTTGCAACCTGAACCCATCCGTTTTCTTGATGATATAGAAACGTATAATTCGCAGGAAGGATTGGCACTTACTCCCGATGAAGTGGCTTATCTTGAGGACGTTTCGCGAAGAATCGGGCGTAATTTGACCGACAGCGAAGTGTATGGTTTTGCACAAGTCAATTCCGAACATTGCCGTCATAAAATCTTCAATGGAAGTTTCGTAATTGATGGGGTCGAAATGCCCGAAACTTTATTTTCGATGATTAAAAAAACATCGAAATCAAATCCAAACACAGTTGTTTCTGCTTACAAAGATAATGTAGCTTTCTTGAAAGGGCCTGAAATTGAGCAGTTTGCTCCAAAGCGTCAGGATAAAGCGGACTTTTTTGTTGTCGAACCTTTCAAGTCGTTGATTTCCCTAAAAGCGGAAACGCATAATTTCCCTACCACTGTTGAACCTTTCAATGGAGCTGCAACCGGATCGGGAGGTGAGATACGCGACCGCTTGGCTGGCGGAACCGGAAGTTTACCTCTTTCAGGATCAGCAGTTTATATGACTTCATATCCTCGACATGCCGGAAAACGCGCTTGGGAAACTGCTATCGCTGAGCGGCCTTGGCTCTATCAAACGCCTCTGGAGATTTTGATTAAAGCTTCCAATGGTGCCTCTGACTTTGGAAATAAATTTGGTCAGCCGCTTATTAATGGAAGTTTGTTAACCTTTGAACATCAAGAAGATGGAAAGGTGCAGGCATTCGATAAGGTGATTATGTTGGCTGGTGGAATTGGCTACGCAAAAGCCCGTGATGCTCACAAAAAAACACCACAAGTTGGCGATAGAATTGTGGTGATGGGGGGCGACAACTACCGCATCGGAATGGGTGGTGGAGCCGTATCTTCTGTTGCTACCGGCGAGTTTAACAATGAAATTGAATTAAATGCAGTTCAGCGATCCAATCCTGAAATGCAAAAGCGTGTGGCAAATGCAATTCGCGCTATGGTTGAAGACGTTGAAAATCCCATAGTTTCCATCCATGATCATGGCGCAGGCGGTCACCTAAACTCCTTATCGGAATTGGTGGAAGAAACCGGAGGCGTGATTGATTTGGATAAACTTCCTGTGGGCGATCCCACTCTTTCGGCGCGCGAAATCATTGGAAATGAGTCGCAAGAGCGCATGGGATTGGTTATCTCTCCCAAAAGTCTTGACTATTTAGAAACGGTTGCACGTCGTGAAAGGGCACCTTTCTACAATGTGGGAAAAATAACCGGCGATATGCGGTTCTGCTTCAAAGCTCCTGTCGGCTCAAATCCTATAGATTTAGAATTGGGCTACTTGTTTGGAAAACCCCCAAAAACGGTTCTCGAGGACACCAAAACATCGTCTAATTATGCTTCCGGGGAGTTTTCGGAGGATAAAATTAATGAATATATTGTAGATGTGCTGAAGTTGGAATCTGTGGCTTGTAAAGATTGGCTCACGAATAAAGTGGATAGGTCGGTTACAGGTAAAGTAGCTCAACAACAGTGCGTTGGAGTTCTTCAATTGCCTCTTTCCAATCTTGGTGCGATGGCGTTGGACTATCGAGGAAAGCATGGCATTGCAACTTCTGTTGGTCATGCGCCTGCAACGGCTTTAGTCGATGAGGCAGCAGGCAGTCGCTTGTCGGTTGTGGAAGCTTTAACCAATATTGTTTGGGCTCCGTTGGCCGATGGGCTTAAATCAGTTTCTTTAAGTGCAAACTGGATGTGGCCTGCTAAAAATCACGGCGAAAATGCACGATTGTATAACGCTGTAAAGGCCTTGAGCGACTACACAATCGAACTTGGTATCAATGTTCCAACGGGTAAAGATTCGCTTTCAATGGCTCAGAAATATTCCGATCAGGTGGTTCTGTCTCCTGGAACTGTAATTGTAAGTGCATCAGCTCATACGTCAGATATTCAATTGGTTGTAACACCTGATTTAAAGTATCAATCTAATTCAGAAATTATCTATATCGACTTGTCCAATGGTGAATTTGGGCTTGGCGGAAGCAGTTTAGCTCAAGTGAATTCTGTGATTGGAGGCAAAGTTTCCGATGCCGCTGACGCAAAATATTTTGCCACGGCTTTCAATGTGATTCAGCAGCTTTTGCGCGAAAAAATGATACTGGCCGGTCACGATATTTCTTCGGGAGGTTTGATTACAACGCTGCTCGAAATGTGTTTTTCCTCACCGGATTTGACGATGAATCTTAATCTCGATGGATTTGGAAATAGTCAGCTTGTGGAAATACTTTTCAGCGAGCGACCTTCTTTAGTGCTTCAGGTTGAAAATGCTGCCAAGGTTTTGCAAATTCTTCATAATGAAGGTATTAATGCAATTAGTTTAGGAAATGTTACTAACGGAGACCATTTGAAAATGAGTTTTAGGGATAAGAATTATTCTTACGATATTATCCGTTTGAGAGAAATTTGGTTTTCAACTTCCTATCATTTCGACCGTCATCAAGTGGCTAATGATTTGGCAGACAGTAGATTTGCGAATTTTTCCATTTATAAGCTACACTATCGTTTTCCGGAAAATTTTTCGGGAGAGATTTCTGAAAGTGAGAAACGGCCAAAAGCTGCTATCATTCGTGAAAAGGGTGTGAATGGCGATAGAGAGATGGCTTGGTCGCTTTATGCTGCCGGTTTTGAGGTGAAAGATATTCACATGACGGATTTGATGAGTGGCCGTGAGAATTTGTCTGACGTCCTTATGATTGTGTTTGTTGGTGGTTTTTCAAATAGTGATGTCTTAGGAAGTGCAAAAGGTTGGGCAGGAGCATTTATGTACAATCCTTTAGCGAAAAAAGCTCTTTCTGATTTTTACCAACGTGCTGATACAATGAGTCTTGGCGTTTGTAATGGTTGCCAGTTGATGGTCGAATTGGGATTGATAAATCCTGACCATGAAGTTAAACCAAAGATGGAGCATAATGAAAGCCATAAATTTGAATCTTCTTTTCTAAATGTGGAGGTGGAAGAATCCAGCTCCATCATGCTTAAATCATTGGAAGGCAGTCGTTTGGGTATTTGGGTTGCTCATGGCGAAGGGAAATTTGATTTGCCTTTCGATATCTCCGCTTATGAAATTCCATTGAAATATGGCTATGAAGAGTATCCTGCAAATCCAAACGGTTCGGACTATAATGCAGCCGCCATTTGTTCAGCCGATGGACGACATTTGGCTATGATGCCTCATTTGGAACGCGCCATCTATCCTTGGCAATGGGCTCATTATCCCGAAAATCGCACAGACGAGGTTTCGCCCTGGATTGAAGCCTTTGTTAATGCGCGTAATTGGCTCAATAATAAATAATTAAAACTTTATGGAATATCCTTTAACCGACCCCAGAAATACGCTTTATGCTGATGTGGATTTCAGTCATTTGATGTATAAACGCGTTAATAAGGTTTTGCTGCTTTGTTCAAAATATGATGCGTTTATTCTGGAAGAGGATGGAAGGATTGATGAGCAAATATTTAAGGAATATGTTCGGTTAAATTTGCGCTATCCACCTCATTTTATTCATGTTACGACTGAAGTGGAGGCGCTTCGAATCTTGGAAGACCAACCCATAGATTTGGTGATAAATATGCTCAGCATGAGCTCAATGGATCCTTTTGAGTTTTCGAAAAAAGTAAAAACCGATTATCCGGAGTTGCCTGTGGTTTTGCTGACTACTATGTCGCGCGAAAACACCTTGAAAATTGCTTCAGATGACTTATCCTCAGTAGATTATGTTTTTAGTTGGTTAGGTCATGCCGATTTGTTATTGGCTATCGTCAAATTGATTGAAGATAAAATTAATGCCGATTACGATGTGAATCAGGTTGGGGTTCAGGCAATTTTGCTTGTGGAGGATTCTATAACCTTCTATTCCAGTTATTTGCCAAATATTTACAATATCATCATCACCCAAAGTAAAACGTTTACGCATGAAGGATTAAACGAATATCAAAAAACGGTGCGTTTGCGTGGGCGGCCAAAAATTCTTTTTGCCAAAAATTATGAGGAGGCTTGGGAGCTTTTCAAGAAATATCAGCATAATATTTTGGGCATCATTTCGGATATAAGCTATCCGCGTGAGGGACGTAAAGATGAGTTTGCAGGCTTAGTGCTCTGCAAAATGGTTCGGGAAGAGGATAAAACTATTCCGTTTTTGCTGCAGTCAACTAATATGAAAAATCAACGGTTCGCCGAAGAAATGCGCGCCGGTTTCATTCACAAAAACAGCAAAACATTACTTCAGGAGCTTCGCAGCTATTTGATGGATCATTTGGCTTTTGGCGATTTCCTTTTTGTTTCTCCATC
>JAFGWF010000217.1 GCA_016937295.1 Bacteroidales bacterium | reverse complement strand
TTCCTTGAAAAATCACTTCGGATGGATTCGAGATTTTACGAACTTCATCAATCACCATTTTATCATAAGGACTGACTAATTGCCCACCATCATCGCCATATACTTTATAACCATTATATTCTTTCGGATTATGCGAAGCAGTTATCATAATTCCTCCTTGACAGTTCAATTGTCGCACCGCAAAAGATAGTTCCGGCGTTGGGCGAAGCTCATCAAACAAATAAACCTTGATGCCATTTCCGGTTAAAACATCGGCTGTAGTGTTGGCGAAAAACGTGTTATTATTTCTGCAATCGTAGGCAATCGCAACGGAAATCTGTTGAATATCCGTGTATTGCTTTTTTAAATAGTTTGCAAAGCCTTGTGTAGCCATGCCAACAGTATATTTATTCATTCGGTTGGTACCTGCTCCCATTATTCCTCTTAAACCACCTGTGCCAAATTCTAAGTCGGTATAAAATGAATCAATCAGTTCATCGCTGCCTTCGTCCAGCATGCGTTGCACTTCCTTTATTGTTGTTGCGTCAAATTCATCCTTCAGCCACTCTTCAGCTTTGGTGATAATCTTTGGGTCAATGTTCATACTCATCATGTTAGGTTATACTTGTTCTGTTTGAATTTTAGGATGCAAAAATACAGTAAGCTCTTTATAAAAAGATTTTACCTTTCGTTAAGTTTTTGTAAACAAAGTTTCATGCTTTCTCTCCAATGTGGAATTTTTAGGTCAAAATGCTTCTTAATGAGAGATTTATCCAAAACGGAATAAAACGGACGTTCGGCGGGTAAAGGATATTCAGCAGTAGTGATTGGCATTACCTTGCAATTCAGGCCGCTTTCTTCCATGATTGCCAAGGCAAAGTCGTACCAACTGCAAACTCCTTCATTGGAATAATGATAAATCTCTACCGGATTATTGGATTGTTTTCCTGTTACCACAATATTTAATATTGCTTCTGCTAAATCAGTTGCATAAGTGGGAGTGCCAATTTGGTCGAAAACCACTTTTAAGGCATCGCGTTCTTTCCCCAAACGAAGCATGGTTTTAAGAAAATTATGCCCGTATGTGGAATAAAGCCAAGAGGTTCGTACAATAATCCCACTTTTGCTACTGTTTTTCACAGCTTCTTCGGCGCCAAGTTTTGTTATGGCATAAACCGATTTTGGCGCGGTGATGTCCGTCTCGATATATGGTTTATATCCTTGACCCCCAAACACATAGTCGGTGCTTATGTGGATAAACGTAGCGTTTTTTAAATTGCAGATTTCAGCCAGAAATTCAACAGCAGTGATATTTAACAAACGGGCTTTATCGGGTTCCTCTTCAGCTTTGTCAACTGCGGTATAAGCTGCGCAATTGATTAGAAAATCAAAATCATTTTCATTGGTAAAATCAATCAGAGCTTGCCGATTGGTTATATCCAAATTATGAATATCGGTGAATAGGAAATTCCAATTTGAATTTTTTTTTGCCAATTCTTGCAACTCCATGCCAAGTTGACCGTTGGCGCCGGTAACTAAGATATTCATTCTGACCGTTTTAAGTGGTTTAAATTACGGATTTAAAATATTCAATGGTTTTGATTAGGCCGTCATTCAACGGAACTTTTGGCTCCCAGTCGAGCTCACGTTTAGCCAAACTAATGTCCGGTTGACGCTGAAGCGGGTCGTCTTGAGGTAGAGGCTCATAAACGATTTTCGAATTGGAACCTGTAAGCTCAATAACTTTTTCGGCTAATTCTTTTATAGTAAACTCTACAGGATTGCCAATATTTACCGGTCCTAAGAAATCCTCACGGGAGTTCATCATGCGAACCATTCCTTCTAAAAGATCATCAACATACTGAAAACTACGGGTTTGCGAGCCGTCTCCATAAATGGTAATGTTGCGGCCTTGTAACGCTTGAACGATAAAATTGGAAACCACACGGCCATCATTCGGATGCATTCTTGGCCCGTAAGTATTGAATATTCTTATGATTTTTATTTTGACATTGTTTTGTCGGTGGTAGTTTACAAAAAGGGTTTCAGCGCAACGTTTTCCTTCGTCGTAACATGCACGTATGCCAATCGGATTCACATGTCCCCAATAGGATTCCACTTGAGGGTGAACGTCAGGATCGCCATAAACTTCTGATGTAGAGGCTTGTAAAATTCTGGCATTTATACGTTTAGCTAAGCCTAACATGTTTATCGCTCCCATTACCGAAGTTTTTACGGTTTTTATCGCATTATGCTGATAATGAATTGGTGAGGCGGGACATGCTAAATTATAAATCTGATCGACTTCAATAAAGAACGGCATGGTCACATCATGTCGTATTATTTCAAAATTGTGATTATCCATTAAATGATGGATATTCTTTTTTTGTCCTGTGAAATAATTGTCCAAAACAATTACTTCATGGCCTTCGTTTAGAAGTCTTTCGCTTAAATGGGAACCAATAAATCCTGCTCCTCCGGTGATTAGAATCTTCATTGCTGTTTGTTTAAATGATTTGATGTGGTTGTAAATCCTTGTTTTGGAAAAGAAAAGGCCGGGCATTCCCCCGACCTTTTCAAACGTTATTATTTTGCTAATCCAATTCCATAATATTCAAAACCTTCAGCCGCTAATGATTCACGATCAAAGACATTTCTGCCATCGAAAATAATCGGATTCTTCAATAGTTTTTTGACAACTGTCAGGTTAGGAAATTTAAACTCAGACCATTCTGTAATAAGCATTAAAGCATCAGCATCAATCAAAGCTTCGTAGGGATCTTTGGCATATTTGATTTTATCACCAATTTTTCTGTGGGCTTCTTCCATTGCAACAGGGTCGTAGGCCACAACATTGGCTCCGGCTTTCAACAATTTGTCGATGAGCACTAATGATGGAGCTTCGCGCATGTCGTCAGTCAGAGGTTTGAAACTTAAACCCCACATAGCAATAGTTTTACCTTTTAAGTCGTTGAAATGACTGAGCGCTTTGCTGAATAAAACGGATTTCTGATCGTCGTTTACAGCTTCTACCGACTTGAGAATGCGCATGTTATAACCAACGCCATCAGCGGTTTTAATCAAGGCTTTTACGTCTTTTGGGAAGCAACTGCCACCATATCCAATTCCGGGATAGATGAATTTTTTACCAATCCGACTATCCGAACCAATTCCTTTGCGAACCATATTCACATCAGCACCAAGCAATTCGCAGAGATTAGCAATGTCGTTCATAAAGCTGATTTTGGTTGCAAGCATGCTGTTGGCGGCGTATTTAGTCATTTCGGCAGAAGGAACGTCCATAAAGATTACCGGATGACCATTGAGGGTGAACGGTTTATATAGCCGCTCCATGATTTTTTGAGCCTTTTCTGTTTCTACACCAACCACAATACGGTCGGGTTTCATAAAATCGTTGACTGCATCACCTTCTTTCAAAAACTCCGGATTTGAAGCTACATCGAAAGAAATAGTTTCACCACGTTTTTGTAGTTCATCCTGTATGGCTGCTCTTACTTTTTTGGCTGTGCCTACAGGAACGGTGCTTTTGGTTACGATGAGGACGTGCTTTTTCATGTTTTTACCAACGGTGCGAGCAACGTCCAAAACATATTGCAAATCTGCCGAACCGTCCTCATCGGGGGGGGTGCCTACAGCGCTGAAAATCACCTCTGCTTCATCCAACACATCGGGCAAGGAAGTGCTGAAGTGTAAACGACCCGCTTGAAAGTTTCTTTTAACCATATCTTCCAAACCCGGCTCCCAGATTGGGATAATTCCTTTGTTTAAGTTTTCAATCTTTCTTTGGTCAATGTCAACACAGGTGACATCAATACCTACTTCAGAGAAACATGTGCCGGTTACTAATCCGACATATCCTGTTCCAACAATTACAATTTTCATTACATTTAGTTTTAGTTAGTACTTCGGCTTTAATCTCAATTTGAAAGCCCCAAATATATATTGCTTCTTCTACTAATATCAAGTAGAAAATCCATTTAATTAAAAATACGTGTATGAAATCATGGAATATCCTTGTTATTTGCAATCCTCACTGATGCTAAAAACGTAGTTTTCAATAACTTTCAGTGAGTCAGCAGTCCAAGACCCTTTGAAGCCGCTAATATCTGAATATTTTATTATCCTTTGATATTCTTTTAACATTAAATCCGAAATTGGGAAATAGCTCCAATGCCATTTTTCTTCCCAAAAACCTGTGTTGCGGATGCTGTCAAAAGCGGTGTAAGGTTGGCAGAATCCATAGTTTTTGGCGTTGGTTTTTAGCCAATTGTATGCTTTTTTTCCTTTAGGTGTTTCGAAAAATTTTGGATTTAAATCCAATATGTCTATGTCGGTGCCCCAATGATGTCGCGAAATGCCTGGCATGCTGGAATATTGCAGAATGATTTGCGCTTTCTTTACATCTGTTAATTTAGGGTCAGAAAAATTTAAGCCGGTAGCTGCAATTTTTCCATCCCATTTTCCTTCCCAAATACGTTTCTGATGCTCAAATGACCGAAATCCACTTATTAGTTTTAACTCAATTCCACACGATTTTGCTGAATCATACATCGTTTTAAAGGCTGTATAAACTTCCTTTCTAAGGTAAATTGTTCGGTCGCCTGCAATATATTTTGGGTTTATTTTGACAAAATCGGTACTTTTTGCAGCGCTTATCTTACCAAGAAGTTCATATTGACTATATTGCAGATTGTCAGATACTTGGTGTATATATCTCCACGATAATAAGGTTGAAACAATTAGGAAGGGTATCAGATATTTAATAAATTTATAGGTCATATTATTGGGTTATGGTAGTTAGTAATTCAAAGGCTGCTTGGGCAATGTTTTGGGCTTTTAAACCATATTTAATCATCAATTCATCGGCTTGTCCCGATTCGCCAAATTGGTTATCAATGCCAATAAATTTCATGGGAGTAGGTAGGTTTTCTGCAAGAATTTCGGCAACTGCTGACCCTAAACCTCCGATTTTTTGATGTTCTTCAGCAGTTATTACTCTGCCGGTTTTTTTTACCGACTCTAAAATTATATCTTTGTCAATCGGTTTAATGGTATGAATATTAATTACTTCTGCGCTGATATTTTGCTTTTCGAGAATCTTAGCTGCCTGAATGCTTTCCCAAACCAAGTTGCCAGTAGCAATAATGGTAATATCGTGGCCATGTTTGAAATATTGACCTTTGCCTATTTCCAATTTTTGTGTTTCGCCGGTAAAAACAGGAACAGACTCCCGACCATACCTTATATATATGGGGCCGATTTCTTCATTAATCGCCATTTCAGTTATCAGAGCAGCTTGCGTGGAGTCGCATGGCGAAAGAATAGTAAGATTGGGTATGGCCCGCAATGTGGCAATATCTTCTAATGCTTGATGGGTTGCGCCGTCAGGTCCGACAGAAATTCCGGCATGAGCCCCGCCAATAATGACGTGGAGATTATTGTAACAAACCGAAATTCTGATTTGGTCTAAGGCTCTCATAGCCGAAAAAACCGCATAAGTCGATAAAATAGGCGTGAGGCCTGAAAGCGCTAAGCCGGCAGCAACGGAAACCGTGTTTTGCTCGGCAATACCTAATGAAAAAAAACGTTCCGGGTATTGATTCTTAAACTGATCTAACCCTACGGAAGCCGTAATGTCGCTGCCAAGTACCACAATTTCAGAGCGTTTTCGCGCTGCATTCATAACCCCGCTTCCGAAACCGGTTTTTGGCGATTCGTCTTTTTGATATTTATAGGGAATTATTTCCATGATTTCGATGCGTATTTAGGCTGCTAAAATATAAAAAAGCAAGGTCGATTTTATACCTTTGACACGAATGTTAAATAATTTTAAACTGATGTATTTCGGTTAGTAAAAAAGCTTTTTAGAATGAAAGCAACATTTGTACTGTTAATTTATTAACGTATAACTATGTATTATATGTAACTGTAATACAATATTATAGCTCTCTTATTTTTAGTTATAATCTGATATTTATAAGATAAGACTGTTTTACCATAAGGTTAAAAAAATGATATTTATCAGACTTAGTTTTAATAATTGTCCAATTTAAAAAGAGCATAATTCATTGATTCTAAATTAAGTGTAATTTATAACCGTTTATCTTTGGTGTGAATTAATTAACAATGTTATTTGGTTCACCTTAATTATTAATCTCAAACAACTTAATTATTAACTTAATTTATTACATTATGAAAAACTATTTTAGACTTTCGATGGTGTTGCTGGCAATGGCAAGCATGCTTTTTGTTTCCTGTGTGAAGGATGATGATGATGATGACGTAACTGTAGAAAATAAGAATTTTGCTACACTTAAAACCTATTTGATTGATAATAATATGGATATCAGTGATGTGTTAGCTTCTTGGATTGTTTCTGCTGAAGCAATTTACAATGCCAATACTGATGCTGATGGCACTAACGATTATTATATTATGGATATTCGTAGCGCTGCACATTATAGTGCCGGTCATATTGAAAATGCGGTGAATTCTTCTTTAGCTAATATTGTTACTGATGCGGCAAATTCAGGCGGTAAAAAAATCGCGGTTGTTTGTTATACAGGACAAACTGCTTCTCACGCTGTTGTTGCATTACGATTGAGCGGATATCCAACTGCAGTAGTTATGAAATACGGTATGAGTTCATGGGATGCAACTTTAGACAGTTGGTCAACTAGCACTGGTGATGTAGCTATAGGCAACTCAAATTGGGCGGCTGCTCCAGGTTCCATCACTCCTAATTATGAATTTGGTGATCCTGTAATCACTTCTGACAAAACTACAGGTGCTGAATTGCTTGCCGAAGGTGTTGCAAAAGTTCTTGCCGGTATGAATAAAGTTACTGCAGCTGAAGTACTTGCTGCTCCTGCTGACTATTTCATCAACAACTATTGGGCTGAAGCTGATGTTACTACTTACGGAAACATCAAAGGTGCTTACAGAATAAGTCCTTTAACTTTAGAAGGTGGTGAATATAAATATCTTCCAACTGACGGCAGACCTTTAGTAACTTATTGCTGGACAGGTCAAACTTCTTCTATGATGACTGCATACTTAAAAGCTATTGGTTATAATGCTAAAAGTTTATTATTCGGTGCAAACGGAATGATTTACTCTAACCTTACAGGTCATAATTGGAATACCTCTGAAATTAAAAATTATCCATTAGTAACTAAATAGTTTGATAGAAAGTTGCCGAATTACATTTGATTCGGCAACTTTTTCTTTTTGGTAGGAGACAATTATTGTAATTATTAATTCAACTAAGTAAAAATCAAAGTTATGAAAAAGTTATTCTTTGCATTAGCTGCGTTTCTTCTAATCTCCGGATATAGTTTTGCCCAAGGTTGTGGCGATTCAGGTGGAGATGATGGAGTAAAAATTATTGGTTTTATTCAACCCGAGTATCAATATCAATTTGTTGGTGATAGCGTTACATCTGTAATGAACGGTTTGAAGGAACCGAGCTCATTTTATTTTCGTAGAGCTCGTTTAGGAGTTTCCGGTAGCATTCCCTACGATTTCTCTTATTATGTTATTGCTGAGTTTAGTCCATCTCTTGGTGGCCCTTATATTTTAGATGCTTTTGTAACTTACAAACGTTGGGCTCCTTATTTGAAAATTTCTTTCGGACAATTTAAAGGTGCTTTTGGCCTTGAATTACAGACTCCTTGTCATGGTCTTTATACCATTAACCGTTCACGTGTTGTGAATGAGCTTGCAAGTCCTTTTCGCGATTTTGGCGTAATGCTTCTTGGTAGCACCGGTGAGAAAGAAATTTTTGGAATGGATCATGGCGACATCTTTTCTTATATGCTCACCTTGACAAATGGAAACGGACAAAATGTTTATGATGATAATACAGATAAAGAATTTACCGGTAGATTGGTGTTTTCACCTTTTGAAGATATTAAAATTGGAGGATCAATGCGTTATGGTCGTCCTAATTCGATAACTGCTGGTAATCCTGATGGTAAAAAACTTCGCTATGGTTTCGATCTTTCTGCCAAGAAAAAGGGATTCTTTTTGCAAGGTGAATATATTTATGGCTATGATGAAGGAACTTCAATGGTAGGCGGAGGTTGTGGATCAACTCCAACTCCTGTAAATGGTGAGTTCTATAAAGGCGGTTATTGGGTGGCACTTCAGTATGAAATAAGCCCTGCCTTTCACCCAATTATCAAATATCAAGTTTATAACACAGATGGCAAAACTTTCGTAGGTGAGGTTTCTACTCCAATGGAGTTTCAAAGTCAAAAAGAATATATCTTAGGATTTAACTACTATTTTAACGATTATACCCGTTTTCAGGCTAACTATGTAATCTATGAAGATAGTTATTTGTCTTACGGAAAAGGTTCTTTCAAAAGCTTTGGTAGCGGTTTTTTCAAAAGTTATTTAATGCTGCAAGCACAAGTCAAGTTTAACTAATAAATTATTGAAATTATGAAAACATTGAGAAATTTTGTTTTAACTCTTTTCACCTTTATTTTGGTGAGCGCCGCAGTAAATGCTCAAGATGCGTTTATTTCTGCTGCCGATTTTATGAAAATTAGTAAAGATAAAAACACTGTTGTCGTTTGTGTTGACAAACAGAAAAACTACGACGTAACTCATATCACAGGGTCTATTCATTTGGATCAGAAGTCGTTGATGAAAAGCGGTGAGCCGGATGGTATTCTGAAATCTCCTGCCGAATTGGCTAAGATTCTTGGTGGAAAAGGTATTTCCGAAAAAAATCTTATCATCCTTTATGATGATGGCAAAAACAAATATGCCGGTCGTGTTTATTGGGTGTTGAAGTATTTAGGTGCTGCTAATGTGAAAATTCTTACCAAAGATTTGGCTCAGTGGCGTAAAGTACGTGTAGCTATTACTAAAACTCCAACTACTTTGAAAGCGGTTACTTTCACTCCAAAAGTGGATAATACTGTTTTTGCTGACTTTGATTACGTGAAGTCAAATGTGGATAATGCCGGTGTTGTATTACTTGATGTTCGTGCAGCTAACGAATTCAACGGTACTTCAACCGATCCTGTGAGCAAAGGCCATATCAAAGGTGCCAAAAATATGGAGTGGAATTCTGTTACTCAAGATAATGGTGATTTGAAATCGAATGAAGAATTGACCAAGCTTTTCGAAAGTCTTGGAATTACAAAAAACAAAACTGTTGTCCTTTATTGTGGAACTTCAGTGCGGGCGGGCATCGTGTATGTGGCTCTAAAAAACCTTGGCTATCAAAACGTTAAAGTCTATGACGGCGCTTACAATGAGTGGGTTGCCAAAGGCGGAGCCGTAGTAAAATAAGTTGAGGTTAATAATTACAAGGCCCGGCAGGTTTTCCTGTCGGGTTTTTGTCGTTAATGACTTTTAATTTTTGAAATTTGAACGCATTATTTCCTCTAAATATTTTTGGTCAATATCATCAAAGGCTTGCTTGTGAAGGCTATCCACATCAAATACAGCGATGAGTTCGTCATCAGAACCAAACACCGGTACAACAATCTCCGACTGGCATCGTGGATCGCAGGTTACATGCAAAACTCCTTTGCTTGACTGTTGTTCCTTGTTTAAGGCTTCAATGTCGTCAACAATTATGGTTTTTTCGGTTTCGGCGGCTCTTCCACAAACTCCCTTCCCAAAATCTATGTATAAACAACCATGCGTTCCCTGATATGGACCAACCGTTAATCGTTTCCCTTCAACAAGATAGAATCCAACCCAGTAGTAGTAGGGCAACTTTGACTTGAGCACCTCAATAATTGTAGCCATTTTTGAAATCGGATTTCTCACTCCTTCCAAAACCGAATTGATGGCCAAAACAGATTCACGATAGCGTTCATCCTTAAAACTTTTGGCGAAAGGACTAGGGTTTGGGCGCTCTTGATTTAGTAGCTCCCAATATTCGATGGCTCGTCTTGTGTGGGGAATGACGATAGTGCCTCCAACAAGGTTCGCAATGCCGAAAATGTCCATCATTTCATCGTTGGCAACGCCCAACTCATAACATTTTTCTAAATGATATTTGATGCAATCGTCGCATCGTAAAACCATGGATGTTGCTAATCCAATAATCTCTTTTTGTTTGGCCGATAATCCTGTGTTGCGCTCCATGTACGAAAAAGTGTCCAAACCATAAATGCGCTTCATTATGGCTGAATTGTTTTCGGGAGCTAAAATGCGCTCATTCAAGCGACTTCGCTCATCGCGGAATTGTTTGATTTTGTCAATCATAAATGTTGAAATATTTTACCAAAAGTATAGTATTTCGATTTTCGCATAGCAAAAAAGAAAAACGCCGGTATCCTTCCGGCGTTTATTTTTCGGTTGCTTTGAGCCTAAAAATATATCCTGTAAAAAACCATTGGGAAGAAACCTTGCTGATAATCAGTGGCTACCTCTTTTTTGTAGCTATCCCAATATTGCTGAAATACATTTTGATGATTGGTAATATTTTGAATGTCGAAAGCCCATTCCTGACTAACTTTCTTTCCATTTACTCTTATTCCGGCTTTAAAATCCATTCGGAAATAGTTGTCTAACTGGTCTTCAAATGCGTTTTTCCAATCATAAATTGTGGAATTGTCGATGGTGGATTGGGCAATGTCAATCGGCAGATATGGATTTCCGCCGGCAAAAGTGGTTCTGAGGTCAATAGTCAATAGTAACTTGTCGTTGATTGGCCACTCATATCCTCCCAGAACATTGATTACGTAACCGTTATCGAATGCCGTGGAATGCTCTACATCGTTATATCCTTTATATTTTGAATCGAAAAGTGAGGCTGTAATCAGAAAATAGTAGTTGTTGGACAGGAATTTTTCAAATGTGATTTCAGCGCCATAATTTACCCCTGTGCCCGAATTTGTCAGCGAATCAACTCGGGAAATATTAAAATAGGCTCCCTCATTAATCACCGAATAATCCTGATTATTTGGAGATACCGGAATATTATAGAGATTCTGGTAATATGTTTCAAACTTAAACCGTAAATTCTTAGCTATGGAAAGATTATATCCGGCAACAAGATGGTGGCTTTTGCTAAAATCCAGATTTTCATTGGTTCGTGTTGTAGTTCCGTTATTTAACTCAGTTTCAACAAAGTAAATCACTTTGGGTTGAAGTTGGGAATGAAGCCTATAACCTAAACTAACCGTGTTTTTCTCATTAACATTCCATTCAAGGCCGGCTCGAGGCTCGATGGCGTAGCTTTCGTTGAGCGTAAAATACTGACCGCGTATTCCAACTGTAGCAAAAATTTTGTCATTAAACCGATGTTTCCATTGCGCATAGCTCTGCAAAAGTCCCATATCGCCTTGGAAATCGCTTACAACCTGATTGCGGTTTTCGGTTGCAAAATATAGGCTGTCCTTAAAATTTACACGGTATTGATCGAATAAAACACCGGCTTTGAACACGTTTTTTGCATTGAATTTATGAGTCAAATGCGTTGATGCGCCAATTCTACTTTCGTTATTTGCCGAGCGTAAAAATCTGGTTTTAACGTCTTTAGTTTCGTTTAAACTGTCGATTTCGGTATAAACCCGTTGACCTGAGATTACAAAATTTGTTTTGAGGCGCGTGTTTTTTGAAAGGAAAAGGATATTGCTCAAACCTACAACTCCCATGTCGGAACCGAAGTCGGTGTTGGTGCCTGACAAACCATAACTAAACTCTCCTTCTTCTTTTTCGGAATCATAAATCTGAATAAAGCTTTTTCCGCCAATGCCGAACAAAGTCCAGCGTCCTAACTTGTTGGTTGGCAGGTTTACCTTAAAGGTAAGATCTTGATATTGAGGGACAGAGGAGCCTGTTAATGCGTCAAGCCCAATTTTTTCAAAAACCGCTAAAGTGGAATAACGATAACTCACCAAATAGGAGCCTTCATAGCCTTTCTTAAAAGGACCTTCGGCAGCAAGCTCAAAACCGTTGAAGCCAATTTGTCCGATAAACTCATGCTTGTCTTTGTTGCCGTTTCTCATTTCTAAGTCAAATGCGCCTGACATCGCGTTTCCAAATTCGGCAGGAAAAGCTCCGGTGTAGAAGTCGGAATTGGTGAGAAGATTGTTGTTGAGAATGGTTACAGGACCGCCGGTTGTTCCGTTAGCGCCAAAGTGATTTGGGTTTGGAATATCGATGCCTTCCAATCTCCAAAGCAAACCCATAGGGCTATTTCCTCTGATAATGATGTCGTTACGAGCATCACCTGCACCCATCACTCCGGCAAAATTCTGAGCCATACGAGAGGGGTCGCCCATTGCTCCTGCATATCGCTTGGTTTCTTCAATGCTGAAAGTTCGGGCACTAACGGTGGCAAGTTCGTTTTTCGGCCTTTCCTTATCCACTGTTCCCACAATCTCCACCGCAGCGGTTGTGTAAACTTGCTCCGTGAGTGCAATTTCTAATACAAGCTCTTTCCCAGGATGTAATTCTACATTTTGCAAATGACGACTATGGTAACCTATAAAGCTGATTGTCAGATTTATCCGACCGGTTTCCACTTCCATAATGCTGAAATTTCCTTTTTCGTCCGTGACTGCTCCTTTAACAGGGTTGCTCCCCACAACCAAAATCTGTGCGCCGGGTAATTCTTGCTTGGAATCCGCATCAACAACCTTTCCGCGAATGTTCTGGAAATTTTGACTGGATAATGTCTGTTGAAAAAGAATTAAGATTAATAAGATAAAATGTATTTTCATAACTCAAAATTTAGGTTCAAAAAATTAATGGATTAAATTCTGATGCAAAAATATTTTTCGTTTGAACTAATCTTACAACTCTGTGATTGAAGGTCCATTTTTTGTTGTAAACGGTCGTTTTTTTAACCGTTGTGACGAATGGCATTGGTAACCTCACGCTCATAACTTCTTGATATTGGGACTTCTATATTATTGGTCGTTAGATGAATCGTGAGATTTCGCGCGTTTCCGCTGATATGTGAAATATGGTCGATATTGATGATAAATGACCTGTGAACCCGCATGATTTTGCCCTCATTTTGGGTTATTTCCTCCACTTTTTTAATCGGAATTCGGATAGTTTTAGTACCTGAGCTTTGGTTTTCAAGAAATAGAAAATCACAATAGTTTCCGTCTGACTTTACCATTACCAAATCTTTTGGCTTTATTTTTAAATTTTCATCATTTCCGCTTCCTTCAAAAATCAATTCCTTCGTCTTTTTAAAGGTCTTTCGATGTTCAATCACAAGATTTAAATCGGTAGCCATTTCGTCATGTTCTTTTGTGAATTTACGTTCCATGTAAAATGTTAGAATGATGCTTGGAAAAATACCAACGGCAGCGGTAATTCCGAAATATTCTAAGAGATTGTAATTATGTGTTTGATCGGGAATGAACAGCAAATCGAAGAAATAATTTCCAACACTTATACTAAATAGAAACCAAAAATTTATAACCAACGCTCTGAAGATAGTCCATTTATCCGGATTGAAGTAGTTGGGAATCAGAACCGGATATAAATAGTGGTTAATCAGCATAATGATTAGAGTAACAAGTCCGAAGCCTGCCGACACAATTAAAACGTCAACGCCTTCGCCATAAATGCCAAAAGGTTGAAAAATGTACAGAAAAAGGAATACAAAAAAGCCAAAATAAATCGACATTTTCCATCTGATTTTCGGCAATTCAATCATTGGAAAAGGCTTGGAAAGGAAGTCTTTTAAGGATTTTAGCATCAATATTTAAAGGCTTAGTTTACCGCTACAATTTTATAAACCTTATCGTTACGTCTGACAATTTCTTTGGTTTGAATAGAAAAAATATCGCCCTTTACCACTTTCTCAACCGGTTTTAAATCTAATCTCATTTCCGAAATTACATCTTCATAAACTCCGGTTGACTCTCCAATGATGTAAATTCCATCACCCACTTTAAGATCATGCGATTCCATTTTTATCTCAGCTACTTGGATGTTTTTGAAGTAGTTAGTTATTTTTCCAACATAAACCTTTTTTTGTGTGGCTTGCGACCCGTATTGTTCAGTCCATTCGCCAACCTTGCGACCTAAATAATAACCATCCCAAAAGCCGCGATTATAAACGGAAGAAAGCGTTTGATTCCATTTTTCGAGGTTTTCTTGATTGAAATTTCCCTCAAAATAAGCATCCACAGCTTGCCGATAAACTTGAGTTACCTTCTTCACGTATTCTGGATTTCGCCCGCGACCTTCAATTTTTAAAACGCGCACTCCTGTAGCCAAAATTTGATCTAAGAAGTCCAATGTTTTTAGGTCTTTTGGCGACATGATGTATTCATTATCAATTTCCATTTCCAACCCGCCGTCCTTGTCAGTCACATGGTAGGGGCGACGACAGGCCTGTAAACATGCACCACGATTGGCAGAGGAGTTCATCAAATCGAGACTGATATAACATTTTCCCGAAACAGCCATGCACAATGCCCCATGAGCAAACATTTCGATACGGATTAACTCTCCTTTTGGTCCGCAGATATTTTCTTTTTCAATAGTGTTGATGATGTCTTTAACTTGTCCCAGATTCAATTCGCGAGCGGTTACCATCACATCGGCAAAATGCGCAAAAAACTTGACTGCTTCAATGTTGGTTACGTTGGATTGGGTTGAAATATGCACTTCAACTCCTTGTGAATAAGCGTATTGTATTACGGAAATGTCGGAAGCTATAATTGCTGTAATGCCTTGATTTTTAGCAGCATCCACCACTTTGCGCATCTCTTCCAACTCCTTGTCATAAACAACGGTATTGAGAGTGATATAGCTTTTTACATTGCGCTCGTTACACAGTTGTGCGATGGTAGCTAAGTCGTCAAGGGTGAAATTTTTGGAGGATTTGGAACGCATATTCAAATTTCCTATGCCAAAATAAACCGAATTTGCGCCTCCCTGAAAAGCTGCCATGAGCATTTCCATCGATCCAACCGGTGACATGATTTCTACTTCTTGTGCTGTCATATTTTCTTGTTTTCAGTTGCAAAAATAACAAGATTGAGCCTTCGTTTAAACTAATACCCAACAGCCGATTTTTTTATTTTTATTTTATAACTTGTTTAACCATAAAATTTTATAGTTTTGTTTGAATCTTCTTTTTGTTCATTTTAATCACAGCAATCATGAAAAAAATTTTAGTTTTATTCTTTTTAATGTCCTTGTTCTCAGGGTATTCACAATCTGTTATAACCGGTAAAATCATTGAAAAGGGATCGAAAGAACCTATCCGATGTGTCTGGGTTAAAGTAAGTCACGACGAATCGGATACCACAGTTTATTCGGATTCACTCGGATATTTTTCTTTTACACCGCAATTTGACGGTAAGTATCATCTCTCCTTTCAGACTGTTTCTCACGATTTTTTATCCGTTGCCATTATTGCCGACACGGTAAGAAATCCCATTAATGTGGAAATGGAACCTTATCAGTATAATGAACCTATTGAGGATTTGGCAAAGCAGGACCAATTCGGCCTAACTTTCATTGCCATTTCCTTTTTGCCCTACCAAAGTTTTGTGAATGATGATTTTCATCGAACATTTTACTTATCTTTTTATGTGTTCGATCACAGAATGAAATTAGCAAGTTTTGATCAATTGGGGATTAGTTGGTCACTTTTAAATTTTCAATGGGATCGCTTTGCTAATCCTGTGGAAGGTTACGACCGATATTTCTCCTTTAATGGTTCGTTATTTCTTTACAATCGTTTTTTGATTACAAAGCAAAAAAAGCGCGGGCAACGAGGTTTGTTTATGGACTTAGGTGCCGGATATCGATTGCCTTTTTACTTTTCGCATTCTCATTTTTATGACAAAAACCTAAAAAAGAACACCCGCGAAACGCATTATCATAATGTGGTCAAATACAACGATTTTGAAGCTATGGTGCGCCTTGGATATGGATTTGTTAATCTTTTTGGAACCTATCGTTTCACTTCAATCATAAAAAATCCATATACGATTGAACCCGCAAAATGGAATATTGGGATTGAAATTCAGCCTAATTTTTTATAATTTGCTAAGGTAGAACAACCCTGCCCAATTCTGTTGCGATTTTATTTCGTACAGTGATTAGAACCATGTAGTTTTTTTGGATATTCGTAACTTGTTGAGGGTCAGTTTCTGTTTTTTGGCTTTCTAAAAGATCTTTAAGAAGCAAATCCACAATCTTTGTTTTTAGAGCAAATACCGATGCAATTACTAATCGGCTCAAAACCATAGGATAATCTTCTTTTGTAACATCAATATTCACTCTACTCCACTGATGTAATTCGTATGGTGAAGTAATGAGATCGATAGCAGTTTGCCTAATGTTTTCGTCAGGATGATTGGTGAAGTATTGCTCTGATGGTACGCTATCTTGGGGTAATGCTTCTTTGTATTCTTGAAAAATTTGTTCTAAGCTTTTGTCCGAAATAATTTTAATATCGTCCTCCAAAAGACTTCCAATAATGAAGTGAGCAACCGGATATTTTACTTCCAAGTCAAAATTTGTCATCGAAGGGATTTTGGATAATCCGGGCTGAAATTCAAGTTTGGCATAATTAAGAAGAACTCTGATGACTTCCCGTTCATAGAGATTTCTGTTATCTTTCAGAAGTTCAGGTTGTTGGCTTTGCTTCGGCGAAGGAGGTGCGATAGGAGGGGAGTCGTCTTGAGCGGCTCCTTTAAAAAATTTTCCTCGGCGGATTTTGTTGACCTCGTTCACTAAGATTTGTTCCTCAATATTCACTATTTCAGAGGCTTGCCGTATAAAAAGCAACCGATTGATGTTTTCGGGAACAAGTGCAATTGAGCCGACGATGTCTTTAATCATGGCTGCTTTTTTCAGCGGGTCGTTTCCGGCTTCTTGACTTAATAACTCCGATTTAAAAAGTATAAAATCCTTGGTGTTCTCCTTGAGAAAATTTTGGAGTTCGGCAGAGGTGTTTTTGCGGGCAAAGCTGTCCGGGTCTTCGCCTTGCGGAAAAAGCACAAGCCGCACGTTGAGCCCTTCTTCAATGATCATGTCGATTCCCCGAAAAGCAGCTTTCAAACCGGCAGCGTCGCCATCATAAAGAATAGTAATGAGGGAGGTATAACGTTTCAGAAGTTTGATTTGGCCGGTTGTAAGCGAGGTCCCGGAAGAGGCTACAACGTTTTCGACTCCGGCGCCATGCAAACTGATAACATCGGTGTAACCCTCTACTAAATAGCAATTTGTTTCTTTAACAATTGCCGTTCGCGCCAGATGTATGCCATAGAGTACATCACTTTTGTGATAGATTTCCGACTCCGGTGAGTTGACGTATTTTGCTTTGCTTTTGCTGCTGTCTAAAATGCGTCCACCAAAAGCAATGGGCCTGCCTGTGATGTTGTGAATTGGAAATATCACCCTTCCGCGAAAACGGTCGTAAATTTTGTGGTCTTCCGTTTCGACAATCAAACCTGACTGAAGCAACTGGTCTTTTTTGTATCCATTTTCAAGGGCCACACGCTGCAGAGCATCCCACGATTCTAAGCTATAACCTAACTGAAACTTTTCAATAAGATAATCCGAAATGCCTCTTTCATAAAAATACTGAAGCCCAATCGCTTGCCCTTCTTCATGTTCTAAAAGGGTTTTGTGAAAATAGTTTTGGGCAAAACTGACTACATTCATCAAGGAATCTTTTTCGGCTTGCTTTTGTAAATCCTCGTCAGTTTGCTTCTCCTCTATAACTTCAATCCCATATTTCGATGCCAAATAGCGTAAAGCTTCGGGGTAAGTCATGTTTTCGTGCTTCATCACAAAATGAACCGAATTGCCGGACTCGCCACAACCGAAACATTTGAATATGCCTTTCGCTGGCGACACAGTAAAACTTGGTGTTTTTTCGTTGTGAAACGGACAGAGACCTAATAAATTGATTCCCCGCTTTTTAAGCGGGAGGAAGTCGGAGACAACCTCATCAATTCGCACTGCATCAAAAATCTTATCTATAGTTTCCTTGGGAATCAAAGCTTTACAACATTTAATCGGGTTAGGTACATTAAACCACAAAAGTACATTTTTAAAGGTTGTCTTATTGGCTTTTCTTAAGATTTCTTGGTTTAAATTATAATTGAGGTATTGAAATACTTTATAATTTATTAACAAGGCTGAAATCAGATTTTGGACCAATTAGTCTATTTTTGCCGCAATTCACTAACCAATTAAATATCATAAATATGGCTGAAATTACATTAAAAGGCAATAAAATTAATACCATCGGAAGCTTACCTGCTGCCGGTTCTCAAATTGATTTTCAACTAACTGCAAACGATTTGTCCACAAAAACATTGGCGGATTTTAAAGGACAGAAAGTTGTTTTAAACATTTTTCCAAGTCTCGACACTCCAACATGTGCCGCTTCAGTTCGCCGCTTCAATGCCGAAGCTTCTAAATTGGATAACACCGTTGTTCTTTGTATTTCCAAAGACCTCCCATTTGCTCAAGCGCGTTTTTGCGGAGCAGAAGGCTTAGACAAAGTGCACACTTTGAGCGACTTCCGTGTAGGTGGTTTTGGCAAAAACTATGGCGTTGAAATCGTTGATGGCCCTTTAGCTGCTTTGCATAGCCGCGCCGTTGTAATCTTAGATGAGGAAGGTAAGGTGACGTATTCTCAGCAAGTTCCTGAAATTGTTGACGAGCCTGATTACGAAGCTGCTTTGAAAGCTCTTTAATAAATAATTCCAAAAATAGAAAACCGGAAAGTTTATGCTCTCCGGTTTTTTAATGCTGATTTGCCTGATTTTAAGATATTTTTGTCGCAAATTAAATTACAGTTACATGCGGTTTTTAGTAGTATTGATTGTTTCTTTATTCTTCTTTAGTTATTCATCAAACGAATCCATTCGTTGGTATTCCATGCAGGAGGCTTTGGATTTGCAGCAGAAAGCTCCAAAGAAAATTGTTGTGGACGTTTACACAGATTGGTGTGGCTGGTGCAAACGCATGGACGCCAATACGTTCAGTAATGCTGCCGTAGCTGCTTATATGAATAAAAATTTCTATCCGGTTAAATTCAATGCGGAGGGAAATGACACCATCAAGTTTAAAGGACGAACTTTTGTAAATGCAAATTATGGTAAGTCACGGTCAACGCATAGTTTTACGCCGGTTTTAGTTAATGGAAAGATAAGCTATCCTGTATTCGTTTTTATCTCTGAAAAAACTCAGGGAATAACAAAAGTGTATGGTTATCAGGAAGTTAGTAAATGGATGGCATGGCTTCGATATATTGCGAAGGATAAATATCGGGGACAAACTTTCGACCAATATTATGATGCTGAAGAAAAGGAATAATCCTAAAGTTTTATAATTCTTCCCCCGCTAACCGGTTCCACAGATTCTGTTTTGGGATTTCCTTTGTACGAAATTACCCCTTTCATTTTTGCCCTTGCAGTTAATTTCTCTGTAACGGTTACATTTATTTTTCCCCCGCTTATTGCGGTTAAATCCGCTTCTTTGGCCGAAATAGTAGCTAAATCTACTAAACCTCCGGTATTTGCCACGGCGTTTATCGTTTTTGTTTTTCCATAAAGTCGGGCTTCACCTCCTGAATTTGCAGTGATTATCAGGTTTTTACAATTTATCTTGCTGCTCATCAAACTGCCTTTAAGAACTTTGATATATAAATCGTTAGCTTTTAGAGTGTCTGTTTTGAAAATATTAGTGCCGCCATCAATTGTGATGTCTTTGAGGTCTTTGAAATAGACAATGACCATTACTTCGTTTTTGTCGCCAATTCCATTCGATTTAATTTTTAAAACGCCCTGTTCTACAATGGTTTTAACTTTTGAAATGTCGTACACATCTGCCTTGAGAATGATTTTGGTGGAGTCGCTGCGGCGAAGTTCAATTTTAAGATTTCCAAAGGCATCAAGACTGTGGAAGTTTTCAATATTTCGGGAAATTTTTTGTTGGGCAAAACTATGGAATCCAACGAATAAAAAGACGAAAAGAGTTACAGTGTGTTTCATGTTTTCAGATCAAATTAATATGAGTAAATTATTAAAAAACAAAGTTTAAGAAAAAAATCTAAACGATTATGCTTTCAACAAAAACGAATACAAAGGAAACAAAAAGGAGAATATGCAGAAGATAAAATAGAATAAAAAGCAGTCATAAAAAAGTTTGCCGTAGTTGAAATAAATTGTTTGGATGGAAAGAAAAATATACTACATTTGCAGCCGCAAAACGCAATAGTTCTTTAGCGACAGCGCAACGCGGGAATAGCTCAGTTGGTAGAGCACGACCTTGCCAAGGTCGGGGTCGCGGGTTCGAGTCCCGTTTCCCGCTCGAGCATAGAAAAAGCGGAAATTCCGCTTTTTTTGTTTAGCACGGGCCTGGGTGGTGGTCCCGATAGCTATCGGGATGGAAGACACGGGCAGGGCAAAATAGCCTGGGTGGTGGAATTGGTAGACACGAGGGACTTAAAATCCCTTGGCAGCAATGCCGTGCGGGTTCAAGTCCCGCCTCGGGTACAGATAAAAAGCCTTGACAATTGTCTTGGCTTTTTTGTTTTATGTAAAATTGTATTGCCGTGCGGGTTCATTCCGA
>JAFGWF010000031.1 GCA_016937295.1 Bacteroidales bacterium | reverse complement strand
AGAAATATTTTCTTTGAGGCTAACAATTTGCCTCCATTTAAGCGCTTCAAGGAGCCAGTTAAGAGGCATAAGAGCCGTTACAGGTATCAAAAACAGGAGGAAACGATCTTTAGCCATTAGCACCGAAAGCGAATCCATCAACTCTGTAGCTGTGCTGTCGATAAAAAGTTCCTTAGCAATAAAAAATGCCGCAGCAACTATTATGACAGTTTTAATGATGAGGTTATAAGTTTTGTATAATTTTGCCGAATTCATAAACCGGTTTAAAAACAATAAATATTGAAACCAGAGCGAATCATCATGGGTATTGACCCTGGAACAAACTTTATGGGTTATGGCCTTATTAAAGTGGAAGGCACCCGTTTGCAATTGCTGACGCTTGGCGTTGTAAAATTAAACAAACTGGACGACCACGCACTAAAACTTCAAAAAATTTTCAAACGCACCCTTAGCCTGATCGAAGAGTATCATCCGGATGAGATGGCAATAGAAGCGCAATTTTTTGGAAAGAACGTACAGTCGATGCTTAAACTCGGTAGAGCTCAGGGAGTTGCAATTGCCGCAGCACTCAGTCGCGACATCCCATATATGGAATATGAGCCCCGCCGCATCAAAAAAGCAGTGACCGGAAATGGCGCAGCGTCGAAAGAACAAGTGGCCGGAATGCTGGAATATTTGGTAGGATTAAAAGCAGAAAATGAAATGTTGGACGCTACAGATGCCGTTGCAACGGCTGTCTGTCATTATTTACAGAAGAATATTTCTGCTGAAGGCCAACACCATTCAGGATGGAAATCTTTTATAAAATCTAATCCACACCGCAAATTGTGATAAACGAACCTGATGAATTGAGGAATGTTTAATGAAAAAAGGAAATAAATAATCAATAAGATTTAATACCGATTTATAAATAACCTAACTTTGCGACAACAATCAAACCTAAACTAATTCAAATCAATATGGATAAAATGTTGAAACAACATGCTTTAGAATATCATTCCAAAGGCAGACCCGGCAAAGTGGAAGTGGTTCCCACAAAACCTTACTCCACGCAAAGAGATTTATCGCTAGCCTACTCACCAGGTGTAGCCTATCCCTGTTTAGAAATTGAAAAAACGCCTGAAGACGTTTATAAGTACACCAACAAAGGAAATTTAGTGGCAGTCATTTCAAACGGGACGGCTGTTTTGGGCTTAGGTGACATTGGAGCCGATGCCGGCAAACCTGTAATGGAAGGTAAAGGATTGCTCTTCAAGATTTTTGCCGATGTGGATGTTTTTGACATTGAAGTCGAAACAAAAGATATTGATACTTTTGTTGAAACTGTCAAAAACATTGCTGTAACCTTTGGCGGTATCAACCTTGAAGACATTAAAGCTCCAGAGTGTTTCGACATTGAGCGGCGGTTAAAAGAGGATCTTGACATACCTGTAATGCACGATGATCAACACGGCACGGCAATTATATCAGCAGCCGGACTTCTATCGGCTTTAGAGCTTACCGGTAAAAAAATCGACGAAATTAAAATGGTTGTCAGTGGTGCCGGCGCTTCTGCTTCAGCTTGTACTCGTCTCTACATTTCTTTAGGTGTGAAGCCCGAAAATGTGCTGATGTGCGACAGTCGCGGTGTGCTTTCCACCTCACGAACCGACTTAAATGAGTTTAAAAAAGAATTTGCCATCGACACCGACAAAAAAACGTTGTCGGACGCTCTCGAAGGCGCTGATTTATTCCTCGGACTATCCGTAAAGGGAGCGATGTCGAAAGAAATGTTGGCTTCTATGGCGCCCAATCCCATTGTCTTTGCTATGGCTAACCCCGACCCAGAAATCAGCTACGAAGATGCCATGTCCACCCGAGACGACTTGATTTTTGCTACGGGACGAAGCGATTATCCAAACCAGATAAATAATGTGTTGGGATTTCCTTTTATTTTCCGTGGAGCATTAGACGTTCACGCTTCTGCCATCAACGAAGAAATGAAAAAAGCTGCCGTTTATGCGCTTTATGACCTTGTAAAACAGCCTGTGCCAGACGCTGTTCAAAAAGCCTACAACAAAACATCTATGACGTTTGGCAAAGACTATATCGTCCCTAAACCCTTAGACCCCAGACTTATAGAATACGTTTCGCCTGCAGTGGCCAAAGCAGCCATCGAATCGGGAGTTGCGCGCCGCCCCATCGAAAATTGGGATGAGTATCGCTCTCAACTTCGCCAACGAATGGGAATCGACCAATCTATAATGCGTTCTATCTATGCAAAAGCTAAACATAGCCCAAAAACAGTTGTATTCAGCGATGCCAACGACATCAATGTTCTTCAAGCAGCGCTTCAAGCCATGCACGAAGGCATTGCAACTCCAATATTGCTTGGTGATAGGAACATCATCAACGAGTTGGCACAAACGAATAATTTAGATATTTCGGAGATTGAACTTATCGACAACACTGCCGACGAGTGCCGCGAAAGTCGCAAAGAATATGCAAAATTATTGTATGAGAAACGTCAAAGACGCGGAGTAACTCCTTATGAAGCAGAACGATTGATGTTTAATCGCAATTATTTTGGCGTTGCAATGGTGGAAACCGGAAAAGCCGATGCCATGATTTCAGGCTCCAAAACCAAATATGCCGAAGTGATGCGTCCAGCTTTGCAAATCATCAAAAAGCGTGAGGATATTGGCAAAATTGCTGGAATGTATATTATCAGCACCAAAAAAGGACCTTATTTCTTTGCAGATACAACCATCAATACCGACCCAACCGAGAACGATTTGGTTGACATTGTAAAACTTACCAACAAGACCGTTTTAGAATTTGGTGTAGATCCGGTAATGGCTATGGTTTCCTATTCCAATTTTGGCAGTGCCGAACAATGCAGTGCTGTAAAAGTGAGTAAAACCGTTGCAAGAATTCACAAAGAGTATCCCGAAATAATGATTGATGGTGAAATGCAGACTAATTTTGCATTGAACAAAGACATCCGCATGGAACGGTATCCATTCTCAAAACTCGGCAACCGCGATGTGAACACATTGATATTCCCCAACTTAGATTCAGGAAACATTGCCTACAAAATGATGCAAGAAATTGGTCATGCTGAAGCAATTGGACCTATTGTAATGGGATTGAACAAACCAATCCACGTTTTACAATTGAGCAGCTCAGTTCGAGAAATTGTAAATATGGTCGCTATTGCTGTGGTTGACGCCAACAGATAGAAACTGATTTCTCCATAATT
>JAFGWF010000216.1 GCA_016937295.1 Bacteroidales bacterium | reverse complement strand
ACTCTTGAGTTTAAAAACAAATCGGGAATGAGTTGCTTAAATGCTAAAGACACTATTTCTTTGACTAAAAATTTCTATATTGGCATCAACAGTTCTGACAGACAAAGCGGTAGTAATCAAAATGGTTTTTATGATTTACAGATTTTTTTAGATTCCCAATTGATTCACCAAGTATTAGCCGACCGTTTAGATTTCGACGAACAACGTTATATCAATTCGTACATTGACTTTAGTGTATTTTACAATCAATCAGCACGTTACAGAACAACAATAATTCAGCCGGGCAATAAACTCAGCATTTATGAAACCAATCTGAATAATGGAATATTCATTTTAAACGACAGCTTAGCTCATAAAATGGAAATCATCGTTCGCGATTTTGCAGGCAACGAAACGAAGGAAATTTTTTACGTAAAAGCTACTGTTTCGCCACTAATGCCGTCGATTTCACACAAGCCAAACTTTTTCTATAACAAACCAAATTTCCACTCAATTCCTGAGGCATCTTTCTCGATTCCAACCGGTTGTCTGTATGAAGATATGTATTTTGAGATGAAGAGTTTACAAAACAAATACAACAGTTACTCCCCATTAATTTCTGTTGGAAACCCAGAAATCCCATTACACAGCTATGCCACATTAAGTATAAAAACCAAAAATATTCCTGAAAAACATCTCAAAAAAGCTGCAATTGCTAGTCTCACCAAATCGGGAGGTTTGTATTATGAAGGCGGAACATATAGCGAAGGCCAGATTTCCGTAAAAACCAGAAGTTTTGGCAACTATCTTATTGTAATTGACTCCATTAACCCGATTATCAAACCGGTTGATGTTTATAATGGAAAAAACATTTCTAAGCAAAAAACCATAAGTTTCAAGATTACGGATAATCTTTCCGGCATAAAAACCTATCGTGGTGAATTGGATGGGAAGTGGATTCTTGGAGATTTTGATGCAAAGAATGACTTAATTTTATTTACTCTACCCGAAAATCTTGAAAGCGGCGAGCATACATTTTCATTGAAAATCTCGGATGAAAGGTCAAATTTTACAAAAACAACTTACAAGCTTAAAAAAGATTAATCCAGCAAAAGAAATTGACCAATCTGATTCCAAAAATCAGGGAAAGATTTGGTCACAACATTTTCATTTTCAACAAAAAGCGATTTAGTTTTTAAGACCAAAGGAGCAAGTGACATTGCAATACGATGATCGCCATAAGTTTGGAAAACAATGTCGGATTTGAAAGATTTTGCGGGGTTAATGCGGCAAGAATTGAGCAGCACCCATTCCGAATCATCCACTTGTCGCAAATCCATATCTAATTTGGCCAACTCCACAGATAGAGCCAGCATTCTGTCGCTTTCCTTATGCTTGAGTGTTTGAAGTCCCGTAAAACGGCCTATGCAGCCTAAACCAGCCGTAGCCGCAATAAATGGCAAAGCCAAGTCAGGATGATTGGAAAAATCAGCAGTAACATTGTGCTGTGGAGACTGAATACGCCGGATTGTTACTCCTTGTTCGGAAGTGAAGGTTTTGATTCCTAAGGTTTCATAAAAATCAGCAACCGCAGAATCCCCTTGCAAACTTTGAAGCTGAAGACCGGGAAAGAAAATTTCCGCCGATTGAGATAAAGCAGCAAGACTGTAAAAAAACGCCGATGAACTCCAGTCCGGTTCGTTTAAAACATTGCTTACCAAATATTCACCTTGCTCAACTCGCCAGAAATCCTCCGACTCAATCACCGTTATTCCCGACTTTCGCATAAGACTTAACGTCATTTCGATATAGGGCTGAGAAACAACAACTTGTGGCTTGGCAATAGTCAAACCTCCCGCAACAACCGGAGCAATCATCAATAATGCAGATAAGAACTGACTGCTAACTTCCGATTCAACTTTAAGAGGCTCAAGAGATTCCAACTCACCACCTTGAATAATTAAGGGAGGAAAACCATGCTTATTTTGATACTCAATCTTACATCCAAGTTGAAGAAGTGAATCCACCAAAGGTTTTATTGGCCGCTGATTCATACGAATATTTCCGCCAATAGAAAATTGCTTAGGAATAGTTGCCAACAGAGCCGTCAGAAAACGCATCACCGTGCCGGCATTATCTACATAAAAATCACTTTCACCGGATTTTAAATCAAGAAGCAATCGGTGCAAAAGAAGACTATCATCCACCTGAGGAATTGAGGAAAAAGCTTCTAATTCAGAAGCCAAATAACTCATAATCAATAGTCTATTTCCAATGCTTTTGGATAGAGGTAAATTCACCTCTCCATTAATAAACGAAGATGTGGTTTGAAGATGAATCATAAACTTTGAAGAAAACTTAATGATTCGCGAATTAATGCCTCGGAAGGATACACATCAATCTTTCCCAAACCTATTCCGATAGGCAAACTAAAATTTATTCCGTTTGTGGTATTCTTTTTATCCGAAACTAAATAACGACTAATTCTTTCAAAATTAGGCACATAGGATAAACTATCGGAATAATATTTCAGAACAAAATCTTTCAAATCCAAATAATCAGATTCGCTTAAAAGATTCATTTTCATGGAGATAAAAGACTCGGCAAGCATTCCCATCGCAACGGCTTCACCATGTAGAAGTGAATCCGGCGAATCGTCCATAGCCACCGACTCAATAGCATGACCTATAGTATGGCCAAAATTAAGCAGCCTGCGTTGGTTCTGCTCAAAAGGGTCTTCATGGGTAATTTTCAACTTTGCCTCGATGGCTAACTTAAGAAGGCTATAATCCACATTTTTCACCCCTTGAATTAACTTTGATTGCTGATAAAGCTGTTCATTAGTTATAAAACCAATCTTAATTATTTCCGCGAAACCATTCAACAACTGCCTGTACGACAATGT
>JAFGWF010000215.1 GCA_016937295.1 Bacteroidales bacterium | reverse complement strand
TCGTTTTGCCCCTGTTTTTTAACCTCAAAGTGATCATTTGCACACCAACTAACAACCATGTTCTGGTGAAAAGAGGATGTTTTATGGAGTAGGAAGATTTTAAAATGACTTTTTAAGGGTTGACTAATTACAGTAAAGGCATTTACTTCTGATCTCCCCGCTGGTCAACATTTTAGAATGCCCTTCACCATCGTAAAGGGTACAGTTGAATTTGGCCTTCATGATTTTGGAGGAAAACATCGCAGTAAAGTCAGTGTATTCGATTATTTCGAATGAACTGCCGCTTTGCGTGGCAGGCTCGTAGCCGGATGACCAATAAACACCGTCCGCATCAATGTAATAGATGACGACACCATCTTTTCCGTAGTCGTCGGCTGAAATCGAAGTCTGGCCAAAAGGATAGGAACCGATATGGAACATCCCATCCATTTGGGAACACTGGTCAGGCGTCTCTGGAAAGGTTTTGAGAATAATTACGGCTACGTAGCCGTTTGTTCCGCCCAGGAAAACCGCACCTTGCTCTTGCTGAAAACCATCCGGGGTGCTTCCGCCACCCGCTGAAGAGCCATTGGCATACCCATCAATACCTTCCTGAATCAGCATTTTTTCACCATTGATCGTTGCCGCAAAATAGTAATCGGATGTAAGGTTATCATCCGTTTCGTCTGCCGGGTCATCTTTTTTACAGGCAAAGCAGGCCAAAAAAATCAATACAAGGTAAATTGTTCTTTTCATAGTGATTTGGATTAACGGGTAATTACTTTTTTCTTTTAGTTAAAAGGCAATCCCCAAGGTAAACTTGCAACCTCCCGCTGGCCCCCCGCTGGTGCCGATTTGTAATGGTGCCTTGCCCGTGGGGAACAATCGTATCATCTCAACCTTTTAAGCGCCTTTTTAATTTGTTTGGGTTTTAATTGAATGAGCTCGTCATAATCTTTGTTGTTGGCCACTGCGATATTGGTACCCAAAGCACCAGGCAAAGCCATTAGTGCGAGACATTCACCGGTAGCCGACGAATACGCCTGAAAGTTTTCGGTGCCCAAAACCGTCGTATTTACAGCCGGATAAACATAGCCCTCGGTGTGATTTAAAATGACTTCATTATACTTTTCATTGCTGCAAATCTCGAACTTGTGAGGGTAGAGTTTGGCTACTTTCTGCTCATCCATTTTTCGATGCATCATGAACTCCGGAATCAACAGGGTTTGGTCTTTAATCCCTTTCGAACGCTTCCGATAAGCATCCATCACATTGAATGAGTTCCTCAATTTTCCTGACTCGATATCCTCGGCCCTTCGTTGCACATCATTTAAAGCGATTTGCAACGAAATCGGGTTCACCAGTTTTTCTTCAGCAGTGAAAGGAATGAAAAACCGAAGAGCATGCCCACCCATAGATTGACCTTGTTTGACATACAGGCAAACGGCTTTGTGATAGCTGACCGCTCCCGGTACTCTGACTCCACTGGAGTAGTCTAATTTCATGTTTGGTCGGTATGGATCCGGAATGGGCCCAAAGGGCTTCGTATTATGCGACATTTGCTGCACTTTGAAATCCTCCAATGTGAGCATAAAGTAGCCTTTAGTATCTTTCACGAATTCCCAAGCCTCTGCTTGAGGCAGTACGTTAACAATCGGGCAAAAAGTCCAGTTCTTCTTAAAGAATTCAACAGCCATCTGATTTTCCGCGTCAACCGCTTTTTTATACTCTTCGCCGGCATCTTTCGGGCATTCCTTTGTTCCAATAACAACCCCGCCATTACGCAAGTCTTCCATATCGGACCGCCTAACCACTGTTGCCTGTTTGGCTACAAAGCACGATTGAAACAACATAATACTGAATAAAAACAGACCACCGAGTTTTAATTTTCCAGTCATTTTAGTAAGATTAGTGAATTTATATTTTGGTTTTATTTTAAAGCTTATTTATTTAAACTGAAATAAAATACGTTGGCAACTTAACAGGCTATTCTCTTAAACAAGAGAAATTTTAGTACAGATCACGATTCTCCCAATAGTAGACATCTCACATTTTAAGACCAAGAGAGTTGCAGATTATTGAGAGTTTCAGTTAGAGTGAAGTCCTTCATTATATTCTGCCACTTACGCGCGTTTGCAAAACACGAAGGACTACTCGAACATTATTGACACAGATTACAAATCATCAGTAGTTTCTGTATCCTTAACACATCGCACACTGAAACCATAATCCAGGTCATTGTCTTCCTCCATCAGGAAAACATCATCGTCATCCAATCGCAGGTTTTTCGCGAACTGTTGTCCTAAATGATCTGCAGTCCACCAACGGCTATACATTCCAAGAAAAGCAAAATGATTTCCACTATCGCAATAACCGGCAGCCAAACCGCAAAAACCAAAATCATCGGTACCATTTCCTCCATTCTCCCAACCGGAAGTTGCTTTAAGATACGGCCCTATATTCAAGCCCGTTACTTCCGTACTCCGGGACGCTCCCGTTTGGGTTTGAATGTATTCTGCTAATTGACGCCATTCTTCGAGAGACGGCAGGTGCCATCCTTCGGGACAAGCGACCATCGCTGCCTGCCAGTTATATAAAACGCCGTATTTGCTATAATTGTCCACCGCTAAAGCTTCACTGAGACTTGGTGGGTTCAGGTGGTCATACTCATAACCATATACATAGTATCTTGGTTCGGTTTCAGAACTACTCATTGGATAATTAATCCTGGGCAGATAGGCCAAATTTTCGGCCATCCAAACCTGGTTACCGATCTTGACCCACTTATACACATTCCCGTCACGGGAATCGGTAAATTCGCCGGCTCTATTTTCTTCAACCGGAGCGTTATCTTCTTTTTTACAGGCAAAACAAGCCAGTAAAATCAGTACAAGGTAAATTGACTTTTTCATTGTTATTTGGGATTATTGGTTTTTTATTTCTTTTGAATTTCTGATTCGTTTATTCTTAACCTGTCGTTATTTCACTACATCATGGTCTTTTCACAAGCTAAGTAGTCTCGAAAATCCTGTATACCAATTTTTGTTCTAATACATGATGCATTATTAACTATGACTATTATAAATAATACTATAACCTTTTTCATAAATCCGATCAATACAAAATGAATATTCGTTGATGAGCCAATAATTGCAATAAATCCAATACCTATAAGGAATTATGACATATTCATATCTCACAATTAAAACTACAACTAAATCCTGCTAAATAAAAATTTATTATAGATGAAACTAAATAATAAATAAACCAGTCGCGAATAAGTTAAAATTACAATATTATTAGATATATACACTCACAACACAAATTACTACTCACAATTTTTACAATTTAAATGCATTCTATAAAAACTATATATTTCATTATGCTTTATTTCGTATGACATACATATTATGAGTATTAGAATTATCACAATTATTTTGTTAATATTAGTTTGTAATTTTGTAATATTTGTAAACATTTATTTTTATTAACAAATAAAACATAGTTGTTATGTTCCATTTGATATTAAAACAATAAGCAAATAACTATTATTTTAGAACTCCCATGAGCTAAATGTTTTGCCAATTATTACAGATTGATTACTTTAGAACAGTGTCTCAAATGACCCTTGTTGCTCTTCGTTGAATTATCCAAATTCTTAAAATTACAATAAGAAACTTCTTAGACGGTCAAATTAAAACGTCCAAAAAAATCACTGTGAACCTGTCTCTCTCCTCCGAATGAAAAGATTACAATAACGGATATAAAAAAAGTGCTAGATTGATAATGTATGAGAAAGAAGTTATATTAGTGATGTTCTAAATCATTCAGTTAACATTGCTCGCTAATAAACGAAATTTGTATCTTGCAGTGAAGTAAAATAATACGTTCTTTACTATGTGAACAAAACGGTGAACCAAAAATTTCACGCAACCATAAACATTTGATATATAGGCACATTAATAGCTTAGTTCAAATCTTGTCATCCCGACAGATCCAAAATTCAAAAAACACTAAAAGCCTATAAATCATTTGATTTATAGGCTTTCGTT
>JAFGWF010000214.1 GCA_016937295.1 Bacteroidales bacterium | reverse complement strand
TTTCCCAGTGGGGCACAACGGATGGCCGTATGCTGCGTAGCCTGGGTTGCGCCTGCGGCAGGCTATGCAGTATACGGCGTGTTGTGCGTAGATTTTTTATGTTTTATTTAAATTTCTTATTTCACTCTGGGAATTTCATTATTCTTTGCTTCTTGTAATTCTTGTTATCCCAAAGATTATAGAATTCTGGATTACTCAAATTGATAAACTCGATTTTTGTCTGGAACTTATTTGATTCAGGTGATTTGAAATCATTATTGTAAACATACAGTTTCCCTTCTTCCAGTTTGTAAAATATGAAATCAGAACCTGTTGTCAATACATATTTGTCTTCACATGAATTATAACCAATTCCTACATTGTCGTCTAATCCAATTACAATTTTCGAATCATTTATTCCCCAACTTTTCTTAATCAAGAAAATTCTTTCTCCATTAAAGTCGTTTGTTAATTCAACCACTTCTTTCTCTCCACTAAAAACAATGAAAATAAAAACTCCAGCAATAGTAATAGTCCCAATAATTATACTTGCTATTAATATCTTTATGAAAATCTTTAGCATTTTAATAGTTTGAATTTCTGACTAACGGTAAAAATTCAATTTCGTAAAAACCTTTGATTCAACACTATACCATTTTACCGTTATCTTAAGTAAACAATGTCTTTGGTATAGGGGGAATTCTGACTAACGTAAATTCTCCACCCTGATAATCAAGCAATTGAAAAACCAAGATCCTCAGGATTCAATCCAAATTTATCGATTTGCTTTTTAATTCTTTTAGTCAGTCCGAGTTTTCTTTTTTGGTCAAGGAAAAGATAACCCTCCGGATTAATGTATTGGGTATTCTTAACCACCATATTCCAGATAATGACTGCCAATTTACGAGCAGTAGCACTGATGGCAGAAGTCCTGCCTTTTCTGAAATTAACCCTATGGAAGAAATCCCTTAAAGGAGTTGACTCTTTTAAATTGCCGATTGCATTTGCTACATTCCTAAGTGCTATTTTCAACCGATTGCTGCCCTTGGGCACTTTACTTGAAAGCACTTTCCCTCCACTGATTTTGTTGTTTGGTGCCAACCTGAGCCAGCTTGCAAAATGTTTAGCCGATGGAAAGCGTTTTATACCTTCGAAGCCAACTTCACTCACAAGAGCTAAAACCGTAGAATGACTCAACCCTTCAATTGCAAGTAAATCAATACCCTCAAACATTTGATAGGCTTTCAAATTCAGGTCAATATTCTTGGGCGTGTTTTTATTGATTCGTTTATGTGATTTTGGATCGATATAATGCTGCTTCTTGTTATCATCATTATCAATGATTTGATTGAGAAACTGTTCTATTTGAATATCACATTGTTGAATCTTCAATTGGAGATGGTCATAGGTATCAAGTTCTTGCTTAAGGGCAAATAGGTAATCCTGTCTGCCGTTTGACTGAAGAGCTTTTGCAATTTCTTGTTCTGATCGGCGACAATTGTAATGCCGCAACTCTGCCAGTTTTTGAGGGTTGGTTTCGCCCTCGCATATACTTCGGATGATTTTCAAACCGGTGAGCCCGCAAATGTCTTTGACCACTATATCCAACCTTAAGTTAAGCAAACGAAGGTACTTTTGCATCTTCTTTGAAGTTGATGCTGCCATGTGAAGCAGGTTTTCCCTATGCCTGCAATAGGTTCGAAGCTGTTCGGTTTGAATATCAGGCAAAAAACTACTACTCAACAGTCCCAGTGAATGAAGCTTTTGAATCCACTGACAATCTTTGATATCTGTCTTCTTCCCCTTGATATTTTTGGTAAACTTCCCATTGCAAAGAATAACATCGAACCCACGGGCGAGGAGCACTGCATAGAGGGTTTGCCAGTATGTGCCCGTACTTTCCATCGCGATAGTCCGGATTTGGTTTTCGGCTAACCAGTCGGCTAAAGAAAAAAGATCTTCATTAAAGACGCCAAATTCACGAACATCGATATCTCCCTGGCCAATAGCAACCCAATGGGATCGACTCCCGATATCAATTCCCGCTGCTTTGGGATTGATAATTTTCATTGAAATTGAATCTTGCTCCATAAATATTCCTTTTATTGGTTGGTCTCTATGGAGATGTGCTTTCGGCAAAGTAAATATTCTGAACGGGGTTCCCGTAAAACAGGACCGCCACTGTAATCATCGCAAACATCTCAACCAGAATTACGCTCGTACTTTATAGTAACATTTTAAAAATCGGCCTTGCATAGAGGAGACAAATTTAATGGATCCAACCAAAATTTTACCCCGTTAGCTTAAGTAATCAATGTCTTTGGTATAGGGGGAATTACGCACAACGGATGGCCGTATGCTGCGTAGCCTGTGTTGCGCCTGCGGCAGGCTATGCAGTATACGGTGTGTTAGGGCACGTATTTTTAGTTGTTGACCCAATTTTTAAATTTTTCAAATTCATCATTATTGGATTCTATCCATTTATTTATCTCTTCACCTTTCGATAATGAGATATAGTAACTAAATGGTTTTGTCAAGTTTTCATTTGCCAGTTCATAAAAGAATGGGACATAAAAATCCCACCAGAATCCTGAATTATCTTTTTTTAATTCTCCAAGAATTTTGAAAAGTCCATCATTATTTTCAGCAAACAACTCCTGGTCTGATTTATCTTTATTTTCTTCCAAACTATTTGATGCTCTTGATAAACTAATCATCATTTCAGCGGCACCAAAGTCTGAATCTTTGTCCATTGGAACTATTACGTTTACATTTTTTTCTGAAGTCTGAGAAACTCCATGGTCAATATAATTTCTTAAAGTTTGATATTCTATTGCTGACCTACCTGAATTTGGTTCTAGTAGTAAGAAAAAGTAAAGTGGGAGCATAGCTTTAATTCTCGAACCTTTCTTTTCCATTATTTTACTCAGAATTAAATGGCTGCTAGCATGAGAAGAATTATTATTAATTGCTTTAATAACTGCATCATATGCATTATCTGTCTCACCCGAATTAAAACATGTAATGGCATAATTATAATACAAAAGGTAATTGTCAAAATCTTTTATAGCTTTCTCATAAGATTTTATTGCCTTTTTAGTTTGTCCCTGCATGTCAAGAGCATTCCCGTATGTAATGTATGCAGCTAAAAGATTATCTTCGTTTAGGTCAATAACTTTTTTACTATATATTTCAGCATTTTTGTAATCTTTGTCGGAAAAATAAGAGAATGCAATTTCATAATTGGCAAGACTTGAATTCGGGTCAATACTCAATGCTTTTTGATAAAATTCAATTGCCTTTTTGTATTCTCCTTTGTCGTGAAATTCGATTCCCTTTTGTACAAGATTTTCAATTTCTTGATTCTGTCCAAAAATATAACTAAACATGAAAATCAACGAAATAGTGAATAGAAATCTAGTTTTATTCATAGTATTTTGGTTTTTTCAATATGTGCCCTAACGGTTGGCGGTAAGAAATCGTTGCGCATTTCGGAGCTCAAACCTATCAAACCGCTACACCGTTTATTAAATGTTATGTCGTTCAAATTTAG